>JAISAN010000017.1 GCA_031266635.1 Treponema sp.
AAGGACGGGCTTTGGGAACGATTACAACCCGAACCCAAACTCTACCTGCGCTATTTAATCGAAGACGGGCAGCGGGTAAGCCAGGTGTTCAGGCCCTGTAAAACGGGAAAATGAGCCGCCGCCGGGCGTCAAATTCCTACAAGCGGGCCGCCTCGATCATATAACGAATATCATAGCCCGCCGCGGCATTTTTTTTCATTTCAATAACAAAAATAATCGAGCCGTCCAGGGGGGCGATCATCACCTTTTTGATGCGGTAGGAGCTTATTTGAGCCCGTTTCAACTGGGGGGTTCCAATGGTATAGGTCTTTTTCGTCCCGTTCCGGGTGGTATTCTCCAGATTAATATAAAAAGATGATTTCAGGTTTTCCCCGGCGCCTTCCACATAGGGGACCAGTTCCGCCCGGTAGAAATTCCCCGTCCCAAAGTCCCTGAATTCAATCGTTCCGCCCGGAACCGGAGGGTCGTTGTCCAGGGCGATATACAGGGGCTGGCCCTGGCGGAGAAAAGTTACCCCGTATTGATCCGCTGTGGCGGCGCTCCGGGCGATAATCCGGTACAACGCGCCCGATCCGTCCTGTCCCGCCAGCACCGGACGGTCGTGGGTATAGGAAATCCTGCCCCCGCCGACAAAGTTGTTCCGGGGCACATCAACCACAAATAAATCCGCCCAGGGCCTTAAAGTTCCAGACTGTACCCCATACTGGGCAAACATATATATCTTCCCGTCCGGAGAAAAGCCCAGGTCCACAAAAGAAGCGGTATCCCCCGCCCAAAGGGAGGAAAGGGCGATTAGCGGGATAAACGCTGCCAATAAGAAGGTTTTCCTTGCTGTCATGGAATTCTCCTCTATGTCTAATATCGGAATAATATCATAAGTCTTGAGAAAAACGCCGGTTCAGGCTACACTTTATCTATGACTTTGTCAGGCAGAAACGCTGTCTTTAAAGCCGGGATCCTTATCGCGGCGGCAGGTATACTGATAATCATCGCCGCATCGTTTGTTGTTATGCCGGTCTATCCTCTTGTGGCGGAGAAAACAGCCCAGCGCGCTCCAGGCATCATCCAGTCTTTTATCGGGCATTTTTTTGATCCGAACCCTTACGCTTCCTTTGCCGCCACGGCGGGGGCGGGAATTTATGCCCTGGTTACCCTGGTGTTGATCTATTATTTTTTTGAAAAAACCCAGTCCCCGGAGATTCTGTTTTTTGCCCTGTTTGTTTTTTCTTTTTCCTTTGAAGTGATCCGGGTTATAGTTCCCCTGAACAAGGTGTATACCATCTCCCCCCTGTACCTGGTTATGGCCTTCCGGACGCTGCTTTTCAGCCGTTATTTTGGCATTTTTTCCCTGTTTGCCGCCAGCGTATACGCCGCGGGCCTTGAGGTTCAAAAGCAGCGAAACATTATTCTGGTCATTACCGCGGCCGCTATGGTTATTGTCATGGGGGTTCCCATTGACACTCTGTCCTGGGACTCCAGTTTTAGTATGATCAACGGGGATACTTCCATGTTCAGGATGATTGAGGCGGGGGTACTCCTGATTACGCTGATCAGTTTTCTTATTTCCGCCTATTCCCGGGGTTCCCGGGAGTATATTTTTATCGGCGCCGGTTCTTTTCTGGTTTTCCTGGGGCGGAATATTCTGTTGAGCGCCGATACCTGGATAAGTCCCATCCCGGCCCTTGTTTTTCTGATCCTGGGAACATGGCTTATCTGTACGCAATTACACCATGTGTACCTGTGGCTCTGACGGTAGTACGATAATGCGGAACTGTTTCACACCGAGCCGCAAAGGCTCATTAAACGGATAGTAACTGAACGGCGAGACCCACTGTTACCGGCAGGGCGAGGTTATCATAGTCTTCCAGAGGCAGGGCCTCTACGCTCATGGCGGTAAGGGCGGCAATCAGGGAAATCCGGAAACTGCCGGAAACCTGCCAGGCGGCGATAAAAACCACGGTAAAACAGGCCAGGGACCCCTCAATACTTTTACCGCGGAGAAAAGCGGGCCGCAGACGGCCGAAAAACTTTCCGACCAGGCCGGCAAAACCATCACCAAAGGCCAGGGCATAGATAGCGATAGAAGCCGCCGGGGCGGGGTACAGCAGCAGGGCAAGCAGGGCGCCCAGGCCCAGGGTTACCGGCCCGATTACAAAATGACCCATATCCCGGGACCGGGAAGCCATGCTGGTAAGGGAAGAAATAATGGGAACCTTAATGCCCAAAAGCCGCAAGGTCTCCATATAGGTATAACCCAGCGTACCGATAATAAGAAAAAGAACGGTAAAAGGCCGGCTCACCGCCGCCATAGTGGGGCTTAAGGCAATCAGAAAATGTATCGATTTTCTGACAACTTCGGTTTTTAGCTCATAAAATTCCGGAACCGGGAAAATCCCGGCCCGGAAGGAGGAAAGGAATCGACTTTTTTGAATAACACTTTTGTTCATACTGTTATAGTAGCAGATTCCATGCCAATTCCCCCTGACTCTCTGAATAAAATTTATTTTCACCGTTAAAAAATCTCCGAAAATTCCGCCTGGTTTACCAGAGTCTC
>JAISAN010000061.1 GCA_031266635.1 Treponema sp.
GGGCGCGGGTCATGATATAATCGGCGCTTGCGCGGTCTAAAGCGTCAAGCAATTTCCGCTGGCGGGTAAATATGCCGCCCTCGCCGGGTTTCAACGTTATATCGGCGTTGGTGATTTCCTCGTCCAGGGCGTCCGCTTCTTCTTCGGTCATTCGCGCCATTTGTTTTCTCCTACAGGTTAATCTGGCCCGCAAATTTCTTTCTGCACGGCATAGCGTGAAACACGTTAACCGTATCTTCATCTATTATATTATACGCAACTTCAATAAGGTTTCCAGTGGTATCATACCCGACTATCAGCCATTTGTTTATATACGCTTCGAGCAGTTGTTCATGGATCGGGTGCCACATGGCATAACGGATATTGGCTTCCGTTATGCCATGCTTGAAGGCGGCTTTATTGAACTCAATAACCGGAAACATGGGTTTTCCTGGCACTCCTTGCGGTTTGTACCAATGCTTTGAATGTAGTCTCATAGGGTAAAATAGTCAAGGTTTCGCAATGGGCATACTTGTTCCGGCAGGCCCTTTTGTCGTACTATGATCCCGGAGGGTACAACAATGATTTACCGGAATTATGGTCAAACGGGGAAACAGGTGTCGCTCCTGGGTTTTGGGGGAATGCGTTTCGGTCATATTGACGATCATGACGAATGTGCCCGGATGATGGTCCTGGCCGCCGAAGGGGGGGTGAACTATTTTGATACGGCCCCCGGTTATTTTGAGACCAAAAGCGAAACCGTTTTCGGCAAAGGCTTCGCGGAACTGCGGCGGCGGAACCTGCCGTATTATGTGGCAACCAAAACCTTTAAAACTACGGAGAAGGACATTCGCGCGGAGATCGAAGCCCAGCTCCGCCGCCTGGATGTACCGGCCATTGATTTTTATCATATCTGGTGTATCACGAACCTTGACAACTGGCAGCAGCGGAAAAAAGACGGCATCCTCGGCGCCTTCCAAAAACTGAAAGATGAAGGGCTCATTAAACATATCTGCGTATCCAGCCATCTGGTTCAGGACCAGATCCGGGAACTCCTCATGGAGGGGGTTTTTGAGGGAGTCCTCTTTGGTTATTCGGCTTATAATTTTAAAACCAGGGAAGCGGCCTTTGACGCGGTCCGGGCGAAAAAACTCGGCGCGGTGGTGATGAACCCCCTGGGGGGCGGCATCATCCCCCAGCAGGAAAAGCTCTTCCAATTCCTCACCCGGCCCGGAGAGAAAACGGTGGCGGCGGCCCTGCGGTTTCTCTGGGATCATCAGGATATCAGCGTAACCCTGGTGGGTTTTAACGATGAACAGCAGGTTCGGGAAGCCCTGGCGGCCATGGACGGCTATACCCCCCGGACCGAAGCGGAACTGGCGGCAACAAAGGCCGGCGCCTCGGCCTCTTTTGAAGGAATATGCACGGGCTGCGGTTACTGCGATGACTGCCCCCAGGATATTCCCATTCCCAAGTTTATGGATGCCTATAATCAGAAACTGCTGAACGATCCGCCCCAGTCCGGTACAGACCCCGCCATCGGCCGGCTCAAATGGCACTGGAATCTTGATCCCGCCAAGGCAAAAGACTGCATCGCGTGCCGCCAGTGCGAAACCGCCTGTACCCAGCACATTGATATTATTACCCGGCTTAAAACCATCGCCGAAAAGGCGGCGGTTTAGGAACCCATGATCCGCCTCGCCGGTATATCAAAGCAATACGCCTCCATATCCGCCGTGCGGGATGTGGATTTGAGCATCCCGGCGGGTTGTATCTATGGCATCATCGGAAAAAGCGGGGCGGGAAAATCTACCCTGCTACGGGTCATGAGCCTTTTGGAGGCCCCCGATCAGGGGGAGGTCTACTACAACGAAGAACGGGTAGACACGCTGAGCGGCAGAGAGCTGCTGGCCCGGCGGCGAAAAATGGGAATGATCTTCCAGAATTTTAATCTCCTGGGTTCCCGGAATGTTACGGGGAACATCAGCTACCCGCTGGAAATCGCGGGACGGCATAAAAAACAGATCCAGGAACGGGTGGACGAACTTTTGAGCCTGGTGGATATTCGGGACAAGCGGAAGGCCCGGCTCCGGGAGCTTTCGGGGGGCCAGAAACAGCGGGTCGCCATTGCCCGGGCCCTGGCGGCCAACCCGGAGGTGCTTTTCTGCGACGAAGCCACCAGCGCCCTGGATCCCCAGACCACCCGGTCCATCCTCTCCCTAATCCGGGAACTGCGCGGCAAGCTCAAGCTTACGGTGGTGCTTATCACCCATCAGATGGCGGTGATCCAGGCGATCTGCGGGGAGGTTGCGGTTATGGAACGGGGCCGCGTAGTGGAACAGGGAACCGTGGAGACCGTCTTTACCGATCCCAAAACTCCGGCGGCAAAGGATCTGATCCATGTCCAGCAGTGATATGCAAATTCTTTTAACCAAACTCCCCGGCTCCACCGCGGAAACAGTCTACATGGTGCTGGCCTCCACGGCGCTTGCCTGTATACTGGGCTTTCCCCTGGGGGCCTTTCTCTACTCCAGTTCCCCCGGAGGGCTCAAACCCCGCCGCCTGGCCTACAACGCGCTGTCCCGGATTGTGAACCTCTTCCGCTCTCTGCCCTTCATCATCCTGATGATCCTCCTTATCCCTTTTACCCGGATGCTGGTGGGGACCAGCATCGGCTCTACCGCCGCGGTGATCCCCCTCTCCATTGCCGCGGCCCCCTTTGTGGCCCGGATCGTCGAATCCGCCCTGGCCGAAGTTGACCCCGGTGTGATCACCGCCGCACTGGCCATGGGCTCCACCGATTTCCAGATCCTCCGCAAGGTGCTGGTTCCCGAAGCCATGCCCGCGCTGGTTTCCGGCCTGGCCCTGACCATGATCAACCTTATCGGCTATTCCGCCATGGCCGGGGCCATCGGCGGCGGCGGTCTGGGGAACCTGGCCATCAACTACGGCTACTACCGCTTCCACGCCAACGTAATGATCGCCGCGGTCATCGTAATTCTCCTTTTGGTGGAAATTATCCAGCTTGCGGGAACCGCCATCAGCCGGAGCCTTTTATCAAAGCGGTAGGAACCTCCTGTGGGCGGGGCAAGTGCAGCCCCGCCCACGGGGAGCTTCAAGGCGGGGAGGTTCATTATTTTAAAAATACTTGACGAAATAGTCATAAAAAACCAAAATAAATAATATGGGAAAATAAATGGGGCAAAGCAAATATTTTTTAAAAATATTATAAGAATTTGCGTGGATAGATTTTGTGATATATTTCAAAGAAAAAATAATTTAAAAAGAGTAACATTAATTCGACAGCCTCGTTATACGACGTTCCAGCCCCTTGCGTTAGCCGCCAGCACGGATGCGGCTGGGCTTACAGTTTTTGTATATCTGATCCTAATATTTGTTTCAAATTATTTAACGATCTTTTATATATTGATTGTTCTAATTCCCTTAAATGTCCTACCATTGTATTATATTCTTCGGTTCCCATGCCTATTGCCTGTTCAACCGCATGGCATATGTTCTCATATAGAATACTGTTCTCACCATTAAAATTTCCAGACTCTGCAAATTTTTTATGTATCAATACTGGTTTAACAAATCCATAACTTAACTGATAGGTCCCAGATGCCTTGTTCGTATATTCCACTGACGCAGGGTCGATCAGGGCAAGTATAAAATCAATCCTTTCAATTTCCTTATATAATTCTGAAAAGTTCAGAGAACCCAAGCATTGAGGCAAATACTATAATTTCCGGGACGGATTAAAGTTTCTAAGGAAAATACGATAGTTTCTGAGGCGATGTCTTTAGAATTCGCGCTGACAGGGCTTGCGAATGGGGAATTTTTGCTAACTAACGGAAATTGGCTATTCCCTGCAGAATAGCTCAGGGTGTTGTTTAGTAGACGAAGGGGTCGCTTGGCCGTGAGCATGGGGGGGGGGGGGGGGGGGGGCAAAACTGGATTAATGGGGGCCCTGGGCAAAAAAATGGACCCAGTGGTAGATGTTATGGGAAATTAAACCAATTTTTTTTTTT
>JAISAN010000078.1 GCA_031266635.1 Treponema sp.
GTGGCCAGCCGGGACCTCTATATAGAAAAAGACGCTTCGATAAACGATGAAATTGAGCGGATGCGGCTCTCGGCGACCCGGAGCCTTATGGAACGGGAGGACGTGATCATCGTGGCCACGGTCTCCTGCATCTACGGCCTGGCGACCCCGGAGGTCTACAAAAAGATGACCGCCACTTTTTCCCGGGGGGATACCATCGACGTGGATTCCCTGATCCGCCGGTTTGTGGAACTCCAGTATGAGCGGAACGACGCGGTACTGGAGCGGGGCCGGTTCCGCCGCCGGGGGGACACCCTGGAAATTTTCCCCGCCTATCTGGAAGACGCTTACCGGGTGGATCTGGACTGGGACCGGGTGGAGCGGATCCGGCGCTTTAACCCGGTGTCCGGGGAAATGCTGGAAGACCTGGACCGGGCCATGATCTACCCCGCCAAGCAGTTTGTCATGCCCGCGGAGATGATCCGGGACGCCCTTTCGGGCATCAAGGAAGAGTTGGCGGCGCGGCTGGATTTTTTCCGGGCCGAAGGAAAGATTATGGAGGCGGAGCGGCTTAAAACCAGGGTGGAATATGACATCGAGATGCTCACCGAGATGGGCTACTGCCCCGGCATTGAAAATTACTCCGCCCCCCTGGCGGGGCGGAAACCCGGCGAGGCCCCGGACACCCTCATCGACTACCTGCCGAAAAAGCACCTCACTTTTATCGACGAAAGCCACGTTACCCTGCCCCAGTTGGGGGCCATGTACGCCGGGGACCGCAGCCGGAAGCAGAGCCTGGTGGACTACGGTTTCCGCCTCCCCTGCGCCCTGGACAACCGGCCCCTGCGGTATGACGAATTCGCGGAGCGGCTGGACAAGACGATTTTTGTTTCCGCCACCCCGGGAAAAGCCGAGCTGGACCAGTCGAAACAGGTGGTGCAGCAGCTCATCCGCCCCACCGGGCTCCTGGACCCGGAAATAGAAGTCCGTCCCAGCGAAGGCCAGATGGAGGATATCTACGGGGAGGTGCAAAAACGGATACAGGCCGGGGAGCGTTCCCTGATCCTCACCCTGACGAAAAAAATGGCCGAAGACCTGACGGACTACCTTTCGGGCCTCGGCCTCAAGGTCCGGTACATCCACAGTGAGGTGGAAACCATTGAGCGGGTGGAGATTCTGACCCAGCTCCGCCAGGGGGAATTCGACATCCTCGTGGGGATAAACCTCCTGCGGGAAGGGATAGATCTGCCGGAGGTTTCTTTTATCGCGATCCTGGACGCGGACAAAATCGGCTTTTTACGTTCCCTCACGAGCCTGGTTCAGATCATCGGCCGGGCCGCCCGGAACGCCGCGGGAAAGGTGATTATGTACGCCGACCGGCAGAGCGACGCCATGACCGCAGCCATCGCCGAAACCGAACGGCGGCGGAAGGCCCAGACGGCCTACAACAAGGCCCACCACATCACCCCCGCCACGGTGACCAAGGCCATCGCCGACATCCTCACCCGCCATGCCTCGGAGGAAAAGGCCGCCGCCGCGACCTCCGTAGAGGTACTCAAAAAATCCTATAATATCCTTATCCCCGCCCAGCGGAAACAGCTTATCGCCGCCCTGAATAACGAGATGCTGGAACACGCCAAACGCCTGGAATTTGAACAGGCCGCGGCTATCCGGGACGAAATCCAAAAAATAAACGACCATTAGTAGGTGGTCTGGAGGGCTGCGGCCCTCCGGACCACCCACTAAAGGGGACGCTGATATTCCATCGAATTCACCTAACGAATCCCGAATAAGAGACCGATAATTAAAGTATGAAAAAGATTATCCCTCTATTACTTGTGATGTTTTTATCGCCGGTTTTATTGGTAAGCGGTCAAACGCTGTCAGAGTCCGGGAGCGGATTTTTCCGGCAGGAAGGGATCGCATCCTGGTATGGCATTGAATTTGCGGGACGGCCCACCGCCTCGGGGGAACCTTTTGACCCCGCGCTGCTGACCGCCGCACATCCAACCCTTCCCTTTGGAACCTTTCTCAAAGTAACCAATATACATAACCAAAAAGCGGTAACTGTCCGGGTGAACGACCGGGGCCCCTATGTTCCGACCCGCATCCTCGACGTTTCCCAGGCCGCGGCGGAACAGTTGGATATGATTGCTACCGGAACCGCCCCGGTGGTCATAGAATCCCTGGCGCCGGTTTCCCTGCCGGGGGAATCCCCCGGAATTCAGGCGCCGCCGATTACGCAGATCCAGACACCGGCGCCGGTTATCCAGGCCCCGCCAATTAGCCAGGCTCCGCCGGTTACCCAGGTTCAGCCTTCGGCGCCTCAGCCGTACTCCCCTACCCCTCCGGTGACGGTCCAAAATCCTGTACCGCCTCCGGGAATCCCTGTGCAGGACGGTAATCCCGGCTCCGGGTATCCCCCGCAGCCCCCAACCGTTGCCAGCCTTCCCCCGCAAATTCCCCTAAGCGCAACGATTATTCCCGGTATCCCCCCGGCGGGAACCGGGAAACAGTACCGGCTCCAGGTGGGTTCCTATAAGGCGGCCCGGTATGCCCTGGAAGCCTTTGACAAACTAAAAAATCTGGGGTTGAGCCCTGCCTATGAACGGTATGGGGAATACTACCGGGTCGTATTATCCGGGATCAGGGCCAATGAAATACCTTCCCTGGCGGAACGGCTGGGAACCGCGGGTTTTTCGGAAGTCCTTGTCCGGGA
>JAISAN010000184.1 GCA_031266635.1 Treponema sp.
GCATTACCCTGGCCGCCCTTTTTGCCGCCCTTACCTCGGCGGGGACTTTTATCGCCATACCCCTCCCCTTCTCGCCGGTGCCGGTGGTGCTGCAAAACTTTTTTGCCCTCCTTTCCGGCCTGGTTCTGGGCCCGGCCCTGGGTTCAGCGGCGGTGGGGCTGTACCTTCTGGCGGGGGCCATTGGGGCGCCGGTTTTCGCCGGGGCTTCGGGCGGGTTTATCCGTTTTCTTGGCCCCACCGGGGGGTTTCTGTTCGGCTACCTCCTGGCCGCCCTGACCGCGGGGCTTATCGCGGGCCGCCCCCGGCCGGAGGTAAAAACTTCCCTGGGGCGGATTATTCCGGCGGTTCTGGCGGGTTTTCTGATCATTTATGTGCCGGGGATTATACGGCTGAAATTCGCCATCAATAAACCCTGGGACGCCGCCTTTGCCGCGGGTTTTGTTCCTTTTATTGCCGGTGATATTGTCAAGGCGGTAGTTGCGGTGCTTGCCGCCCCCCGGCTCCGGCGGATTGCGGGGGAACATCTGGCAAAATGAAGCTCCCCGTCCGGCAAGCCTTTTGGCGCGCCAGCCTCCCCCGCCGGAAAGCGGACGTACCGCTCACATGAACAACCCGCGGGTTCCCGGCGGGCCTGCGTCCGGTAAAAAAACCGCCATGCGGAAAAAAACCGCCCCGCCGGGCCAAAGTCCGGGGTCAGACCTCCATGAAACGCTCTACTCCGTCAAAAACCTCTCCAAAATATTCCCCCCCGCCGGGTTCCGGGCTCTTTCGGGGATAAACATGGAACTCCGCGCCGGCGGCTGTACCCTGATCGCGGGGTCCAACGGTTCAGGGAAAACCCTGCTCATGCGGCTCCTGGCGGGGCTTTTGGACCCCACGGAGGGAGAGATTTTTTTCCACGGGAAGCCCCTGTCCAAAAGCCTGGACAGGCTCCGCCGGGAGGTGGGGCTGATATTTCAGGACGCGGAGGCCCAGATCGTGGGGGAGACTGTGGCGGAAGACATTGCTTTTGGGCCGAAGAACCTGGGGCTTTCCCGGCAGGAAGTTGCGGGGCGGGTAGCGACCGCCCTGGCCGCCTTTGGCCTGGAATCAAAACGGGACTTTTCCCCCCGCCGACTTTCAGGGGGGGAAAAACGGCGGCTGGCCGCGGCGGGGATCATCGCCATGCGGGCGGAAACGGTGATCATGGACGAACCCTTCGCCAATCTTGATTGGCCCGGAGTTGTTCAGACCCTCGAAATCATCAGGGCCCTGAAAAATACGGGAAAAACGGTGATCCTCCTGACCCATGAACTGGAAAAGGCCCTGGCCCTGGCGGACCGGCTTGTCATTCTTCACCGGGGAATCCTCCGGGACGACGGGAAACCGGGGGATGTATTAAACCGGCTTGATCCTGCCTGGGGAGTCCGGGACCCCCGGCGGAATTACCGGGGGGTGGAGGACTGTTCATGGCTCGCGGAATGATCCCCTACAGTTACCGGAGCGGCACAAGCCCCCTCCACCGCTGTCCCGCAATCCTGAAACTTTTGGGCCTCCTGCTCATCTCCATGGGGGCTTTTTTCTCGATCCCCGGACTTGCCGTAGCGGCGTTTATGGTTGGCGCGGGGGCCCTTGCGGCGGGAATCCGGCCCTGGGAACTGCTCCGGGGTTCAAAACCAATCTTGGTGCTGGCGGTCTTTATCACCCTTATCAGAACTTTCGACGCGCCGGGGCTTACGGACGCGGTACCGGGTCTTCCCGGACTGAGCCGCCAGGGCTTCACCGGGGGTCTCCATCAGGGCCTGTGCTTCATCGTTTCCTTTGCCGCCGGGGCCCTGCTTTTCAGCGTCAGTACCATGCAGGAACTCCGGGACTCCCTGGGCCGTGTTGAAAACGCGGTGGTAAACCGGTTTTTGTCCTGGGGGCGCTTTTTTTGCCGGGGAAAGGCCGCCCCGCCCAAAAAACACCGGGGCTATAGCGGATTTTCCCTGGGGATTTCCCTTATGCTCGGCTTTCTCCCCCGGTTTTTTGAAATCTGGGAAAACGCCAATCTGGCTTTCGACGCCAGGGCAGGCAAAAAGGGCTTCCGCCGGTTTAGCATACTTATCCCCCTGGTTATCGGACGGATGATGGAAATGGCCGGGGAAACCGCGGAAGCCCTGGAGAGCCGGGGGCTTTCGCTGACGGTGCGGTAGGCCGGCGGCATTGGGAAACGATACCCGCAAGCCCGCCGGTACGGGGGCGCTTTGCGGGCCGCAAGGTTTACCGGGCGGGGAGCTTCATTCCAAATGATATTGAATTAAAGTCTGTATCGGGGTTGGCGCCAGAAATTCCTCATAATGAAGGAAAGGCAGACCCACCACCCCGAAAATTTCCGGTACTTCCCCGCCGCAGGCGCAAATAAGATCCCTGGAGGCCCGGAGCGTACCCCCGGTGGCGATTAAATCGTCCAGTAATAACACCCGTTTGCCCGGCGGCACATCGTGGGGATGTATCTCAATTTCCGCTTCCGCGTATTCAAGCTGATATTTTTTGGACATGACTTTTCCGGGGAGTTTGCCTTTTTTACGGATCAGGATGAGGGGGATTCCCATTTTTACCGCAAAAGGAGCGGCAAAAAGGAAACCCCGGGCTTCAATGGCCGCCACCGCGTCAATATTCCTGTCCCGGTACAAGTCCGCCATCCGGTCAACACAATACCGGAAAGCCTCCGGGCTTGCCAGAATACTGGTTATATCGTAAAAAAGCACCCCTTTTTTGGGGAAATCGGGAATTTTACGGATATAATCGTCAAGATTGAGGGTATTCCCGGCCATTAGAGGATGGTCCTTAGCCACTGCCCTAATCCGGCCCTGTTGTCCGCCGCCACAAAGGGTTCCCCCGCCGCCGCTTCGCAATTATGGACCAGACCGGCAAGGTATTTTACCGCCTTTTCGGAGCCCGGAGAAAAAACCCCGCAGGGCCGCCCCGCCAGGTTGATATGCTGGAGCAGTTCGGCAAGATAGGCAAAAGAAGGGGGCTCCGGCTGTTCACAGCCCAAAAAAAAGGCTTCTACCGGAAGAATGTCCGTACCGGCAAAATCCGAAGCCATCCGCACCAGCACCTGGCAATCCTTCAACTCCCCTGCCATTTGTTCCGCGAGTTCAAGAGTTGAAGCGGCGCCATCGGTTACAACAAGCACATTTTTCTTGGTTTTCACAACGATTTTATACTCCCTAAATTTGGGGTTGCCAGATAAAAAATTACACGCAAAATTCCCTGACATTTTAAAAATGTCAACAAATAATTTACCCTTCTGTTTACAATAAGTCAATGTGTGTTTTTTGAGGCCGGCGCGAACCGGATTTTTCAAACCGGGGTACTGGAATAATTTTAATAATTGTTATAATATATATATAAATCCAGAAGAGTTGTTCCAAAAATGGCCCGGTAAACCGGCCAATCCTGGAATCATCTCAATATATCAAGGAGTTACAATGTCGAAGTCATCTCTTGTCTCACCCGGAACTGTTCTAAAAGAAAAATTCATGGAACCTTTCCAATTAAAGCCGGCGCAATTAGCGAAGGGAATTGGAATAAACCCGGCTATTGTCAGTAATATTTTGAACAATAAACAAAGGATAACCCTCCCTATTGCCCTTCGTCTTACCAAGTTTTTTAAAACTGCGGAAAAGTATTGGATAGATCTGCAATTCCAATATGATTATGACAAGGTAAGCAATGACCCCGCTTTAAAGGCCGCCATTAAAAACATCAATCCGGCTGCCAAGCCAAAAGCCCAGGCCGCCGTTCCTTCCGCGAAGAAACCGAAAAAAACATCGGCCCCCCGGCAGTCGCCGAAAAAAAGCGGGACCGATAAGCCGGTCAAACGGGGACAAAAAGCAGAGAAAAAAGTAGAGGCGGATTGACGAAGTGCCGGGAAAAGGGCATTTGTTTTTTGACCGGCAAGAATAGAGTTGTTCGGAAACTTCAGTTTCAGAACAACTCTAATGAATTCCCCGCCTTTCGGGGCGGGGTATTTTGTAAACGTTGCATTGTTCACGAAGTTCGTTCTATAATCATCTATACAGTTCTTTTTAGCGGCAATTGGACTTGAACCAATGACCGAACGGATATGAGCCGTTTGCTCTACCAACTGAGCTATGCCGCCGCGCCGCCAAAGGCCGCGTTAAATACTATTGCAAAAGACAGTTTCAAAAACCGCCGGGGTTCTGAAACCGGTTCAGGACAAAATTAGCAAAAACACGCACGTTTGTCAATTAACCTGTCCGGGCCCGGTCAATTTTTACGGTATTTCCAAGGACCGGAGTCTCAAATTAGCTTATACTCCCTGGCGGCCAGGCTCAAGGCGCCGTTCCAGAGGGGCAGGGAAAGAAATTCCCGGCGGATTTCCACATCGTCGATGCGGCTGGCCCGGCGCTGGAGCCGCTTAAAGGCCATACTGACCGCGGTATTCATATCAACCTGGGCGGCGTCGGTTTCCTCAAGAACCCGGTACCAGGCAAAAAAATAAAAGGCGTCCCAGGGGTCCAGTTCAGAAAGCCGCTCGTCCCGGAGAACCCGCTGCATGGAATGTACGGCTTCCGTGCCGCCGGAAGGAGAAAGCCGGGCCAGGGCCAGGGAATGATATACCGGGATCATCCGGTCCCAGAGATCGCCCTGGGGGAAAAGCAGGAATTCCGTCTGGGCAAAGCCGCTGCGCCAGTCCGGTTGTTCGGTGTAGACAAAATTGTCTTCATGGTGAACACCGGAGAGCGTGCCGGAAAGTTCCGCCGCTTTTTCGTATTCTCCCGCCAGATAGGCCGCTTCAATTTCAAACAGACCCATATCCGGCCCCCTTTCCGCGGGTTTGGAAACCGGGGGATTCCGCAAATAGACTCTGGCCCGGTATTCCCAGGCGGCAAGGAGTTTGTCCTTTTCCGGCGGCCCCGTAGGCTTTTCTCCCAGGGCCTCAAAGATTTTCAGGGCCTCCCGGTAACGGCCAATTTCAAAAAAAAGCCTTCCCTGGAAAAAACGGGCGCGATCCGCCCATTCCGAACTCCCCGAAAGGGCGGCGTGTTCTTCGGACAGGCGGGCAAAACGCTGGGCCTTGGAGATATTGCCAAAAAGAAACTGGGCTGAGGCGGCATAATAGGCGGAAACCGCCAGTTCATGGTGATTACCGGATTTTTCCGCCTTGTCCACCGCAAAGCCCAAATAATCAATGGTTTCTCCTATCCGCTGCTGGAAAAGGTTAACCAGGGAAAAAAGACGGTAAGATTGGGACAGAACCGCTCCGTTTTTTCCCTGGCTCAGCATAATTCCTTCCTTGATTGTTTCTCCCGCAGACCCTATATCCCGCATTCCCAGATGAAAGGCCGAAAGATTTGCCAGAACCTGGGCCTTGAGAACCGGTAACGCGGAGCAGTCGGGAGGAACTTCCTGAAAGGCGGAACGGATCATCCGTTCATCTCCATGATGGAGGACCTTCAGGGTTTTAATAATAAACTGAACGGTACTTATCCGTTCCAATCCGGTAATTTTTTCCAGCTGCCCTTTGGACAGGGCTTTTTCCATCCCCCCGGAGGTTCCGTTGATAATATCCGAAGTGATCGATTTCAAAATAAGTTCATCATCTCCCCTGCCGCCCAATTCCGTCAGGGCTTTCAGAAGCCTGAAGCAGGGGTTCAGCTTATTCCGGTTCACCCAGTCGAGCAGGCGGTTCCGTACCAGGGCGCGGACTTTTTCCTTCCGCCCGTCAAGCGCCCGTTCCGCCTGGGAAATAAAGTTACCGATCCGGGGACGGGGATCCTCGGGAGTATCCACCAGCCCCAAAAAAGAGAGGATCATCAGGGCCCGGGAAAGCATGGCCGGGTTTTTCCCCTCCTCTTCAAAAAGCCGGTAAAACAGGGTTCCGGGGAAAAAGCGGCCCAAGAGGGAAAAGGCATAGCTCAGTTCCCAGAGGTCGGGGGACATTTCGGGAATTTTCTGAACCCTGGCGTCTCCGGCGTTTAGTTTTATCACCCGGGGGAATATCCCTTCCCAGAATTTCAGCCGCTCTTCGATGTCCGGCGCCTCACTGGAACAGGTTCCCAGAATCAGCAGCCCCTGTTTACCGGAAAACGCTGCATAGGTCTCCAGAAAAATCCGGGCCGCGGGTTCCTCCGCGTGGTGGATGTTTTCAAGAATAATAAGCGGCAAAACTCCCCGTTTTTTTATGCAGGAAACAAAGGTTTCCAGAAGCAGTTTGAAAAAACGGCGTCCCTGGGCCATCCCGCCGGGGGAAATATCATCCCTAAGGCGTTCCCGGAAAATCAAGTCCCCCAGGCTCTCCAGCTCATTCAGTGTTTCCGGGGAGACAAACCCGGCGGCCAGGGAACGGAGCCGGGGAGTCCAGGCGTCGGCCAGACAGGCTATGCCCCCGGTATCAAAACGGATGATCAGGGGCGGGGTGTCTTCCGCCCCGGAACCCCGGGCAAAACAAAGTTCCTGATAAAAGCGGTACAGGCCGCGGCGCTTACCGCAAAAATCGGGGCCGATCAAAACCGCGTTCCGCTGGGGCCCCTGGATCAAGGCCCGCTGTATGGTATCCTGCAGGGGGAAATTATTGGGCTGGGGGCCGGAAAATTTTTTCAAAGTCCCAAGCCGGACAAACCTCTCAACAAGGGCCCGGCTCCGGGCAAAAATCCCGAAACGGCCATCTTTATGGTGAAGTCCGGATTTTTCCGGGATAATATACGGGGAAAGCCCTTTTTGCGCCGTACTGTCAAGCCAGACGCCGCCCTGGGACCAGGAAGAAAGGACCCGGCAAATCCGTTCCGCCGGCGCCTCCTCCATATTCCGGCCAATCACCAGGACATAACCATACAATTCCCCGGAAACATCCGCCAGGGTTCCCATGACTGTTTCAATCAATACCAGCATATCAAGCCAGAAACCCAGGGCTTCTTCGTTAAAAGACGCGGCAAGCAGCCGCCGCTCCCCGGTAAGTTTTCCCCCCGCGGTTTCAATGGCTCCGGCAACCGAATTTTCCAGCCGGGAAATGAGAGCCGGCTGGGTCCTGCGAAGCTGGGCCTTAAACCGGAGAAAAAACAGCGTCTGCATCATGATAATCCCATTATCGGCGAATCTTGTCCAATTCTGGGCTTGTTTTTTGCCCTGTATGCGTGTTAGATTTATCAAAATATCTGGAGGTATATGGTGTCCGTGGTTCTGAAAGGACGATCCCTGCTTACTCTGTTGGATTATACTGAAGAAGAAATCCGTTTTTTGCTGGATTTTGCGAAAAAACTTAAAGAGGAAAACAGGCGGGGGGAACTGCATCAGCGTTTTGCGGGGAAAACCCTGGCCCTGCTCTTTGAAAAACGTTCTACCCGGACCCGCTGCGCCTTTGAAACCGCCTTTGGCGAGGAGGGAGGGCACCCGGTATTTCTTTCAACCCAGGATATTCAGTTGGGGGCCAAGGAGTCCCTGGAGGATACCGCCAGGGTTCTGGGCCGGATGTTCAGCGCTATCCAGTACCGGGGCTTCAAACAGTCCACAGCGGAAACTCTGGCGGAATATTCGGGGGTTCCGGTATACAACGGCCTGACCGACAGCTTCCATCCTACCCAGGCTCTGGCGGATATTATGACCCTGGAGGAAAGCTTTGGTTCCCCCAGGGGGAAAACCCTCTGTTTTGTGGGGGACGGCCGGAACAACGTGGCCCGGTCCCTGACGGTGATCTGCTCCAAACTGGGGATCAATTTTACGATTATCACCCCCGGCGCCCTGAGTCCCGATCCTGCCCTGCTTGAAATCTGCAAGCCCCTGGCCGCGGCGTCGGGCGCGCTGCTTCGCGTTACCGGAGACCTGGCCGCGGTGAAGGGGGCCGAGGCGATCTATACCGATGTGTGGGCGTCTATGGGGGAGGAAGATAAAAAAGAAGAACGCCGCCGGCTCCTCTCGCCCTACCAGGTAAACCAGGCCCTGATGGACAGAACCGGCCGCAAAGACAGCATCTTTCTTCACTGCCTTCCGGCAATTAAGGGTGAAGAAGTAAGCGCCGATGTGATCGACGGAGAGCGGAGCCGGGCCTGGGATGAGGCGGAAAACCGTAAACATACGATTAAGGCCCTTATGCTGGCGACTCTGGGCGGCGAAACAGGGCCTTGCGATTCCCAGCGTCTCTTATTATAATTGATCTAAAGCCAATTTCAAAATAAGCGGTTTTGAAATTGGTTAATCAGTCTAAGACAGCTTCCCGGAAACTTGATTTTTGGGGAAGCTTCCGGAGGTTCGGTATGAAAAAGATCCTTTTGGCGGCGTTGTTTAGCCTTGTTTTCTCGTTTACGGCGCCCCTGTTTGCCCAGCAAATATCCGAAGGCCATGAGTCCGAATATTTTTATGTTATCGTGTCTATAGAAAAAATCTATCCCTACAGTAAGGGATATGTTATTCAATACCGCAAAGGGGTTAATCAGACAGCCCGGACCTATCTTCCCGTTGAGTGGTTTAGCGAAGCCGCCGGGAAAGGGGAGCTTGTTACCCTGCCGCCGGGGAAAAACTGGCCGTATTTGACGGTATACTACAAAGCGGGAGAATTCAGCCATGTGCGGCTCTACATTCACCGGTCAAAGACCCATGAAACCTGGGGAAATATCCCCCTGAATGTCAATATCGACGACCGTTTTGAAAATATAGAAACCATCAAGCTCGAGCTTTAATGAAGGACAGCAAACTGCGGGCCATGCAGGAAGCCATCCGGGGAGAGGGTCTCGACGGATGGCTTTTTTGTAATTTCAGGCACCGGGACAAGCTGGCCGATGAAATACTCCATATCAATCCCGGCATTACCAATTCCCGGCTCTGGGTATATGCGGTTCCCGCTTCCGGTGAGCCGCTGGGGATTCTTCATGCCGTTGAAAGTGATAGTCTGGGGGATTTGCCGGGGCCCAGGGCGTCTTACCGGGGCCGGGAAGAACTGCTGAGCTGTCTCAAGCCCCTGGGGGGAAAACGCTGGGGTCTGCACATATCCGAATTCATTACCGCCATTTCCTACCTTGACGGGGGAACCCTGGCGGTTTTTGAACAGGCGGGGCTTATCCCCGCTTCCGCGGCGGGGCTCCTCCAGCGTTTCAAGGGATTGCTAAGTTCCGAAGACATGGAGGCCCATGAAAAGGCGGCGGATCATCTCCATGAAATCGTAAAAAAAGCCTGGCAGCGGGTGCGGGAAGCTTTTGTCCGGGGAGACCGCCTGTACGAAGGGGAAATTCAGGACTTCATGCTGGCCGAGATGCACAGGCGGAACCTTGTCACCGATCACGCCCCTATTGTGGCCGCGGGGGTAAACACGGGAAACCCCCATTATGATCCCCATGAAGGGGGCGCGGTTTTTCAAAAAGACGAGCTAATCCAGTTCGATCTTTGGGCCAAGGACAAGGGCCCCGGAGGTATTTACGCGGATATTTCCTGGGTGGGGGTTTACGGAACCGTTCCCCTGCCGCAGTATGAAAAGACCTTTGCGGATCTGATCGCCGCCCGGGAAGGGGCATGGGATTTTATCCGGGAGGAGCTGGCCGCGGGCAGACGGCCGGCCGGAGCGGCGGTGGACAAAAAGACCCGGGCGCTTCTTATTGGCCGGGCTTATGAAGAGGCGCTCCGCCACCGTACCGGTCATGGGATCGATACGGAAGTCCACGGTTCAGGGGTCAATATAGATTCGGTAGAATTCCCCGATTCCCGGCTGCTGCTGGACGGTTCCTGTTTTTCCCTGGAGCCGGGGATTTATTTGCCCGGTTTTGGTATGCGGACCGAAATTGACGTGTACATCCGGGAAGGAAAACCCGTCATCTCCGGGCAGGATCGGCAGTTTGCGCTTTTGAACTGCGGATGAGACGAAGTTCCGGTTTGATCGCCCCAGGCGAAAGGATAGAGTATTATGGCTGTTCCCGTTGTTCCTGAAGAACTGATACGGTTTATCAAAACCGGATCGAAATTTCTCATAGCGGGCCACAAGGAACCGGATGGGGACTGTGTGGGAAGCCAGCTTGCCCTGACGTCGGTACTGCGGCGGATGGGGAAAGAAGCTATCCCCTGCTCCGCCGGGCCCTTTAAGCGGACCGAAGTGATGCCCTACGCGGATCGGTTTACCGCCGTCCCGGGCGCGGCGGATCGGGAGAATGCCAGGGTTATTGTGGTGGACTGTTCCGCCTCCCACCGTACCGGGGATCTGGCCTCCTGTCTGGAGGGGCTCCCCGCCGCGGTAATCGATCACCATGCCACAGGCGATCATCCCGCCTCTTCGGCGGAAACTCCGGTCTTCCTCGACGCCGGGGCTCCTTCGGTGAGCTTTCTGATCCTCCTCCTCATCGAAGCGCTGGGGCAAACCCCCACTCGGGAAGAGGCGGAACTGCTTTTTTTCGGGCTCTGTACGGATACGGGTTTTTTCCGCCATGTTGATCAGGGGGGTGGAGACACCTTCACCGCCGCCGCCCGGATGATTCGGGCCGGGGCAAATCCCCGGGAGACCTTCCAGGCCATCCACGGGGGTAAAAGCCTGGGCTCCCGGGTCCTCATGGGCATCATCCTGAGCCGGGCGGAAGCTTTTTTTGAGGGCCGGCTGATCCTGAGCGTTGAAAAATACGAAGAAAGCCAGCGTTTTGGCCTGGAAGGCCGGGATTCGGACAGCCTCTACCAGATGCTCCAGTCCATAGCGGGGGTGGAGGCCATAACGATTATCCGCCAGGAAACGCCGGAAAATTGTACCGTGGGACTCCGTTCCCGGGATTCTGTTGATGTGGCGGCTATTGCCGCCACCTTTGGCGGGGGCGGGCATAAAAACGCCGCGGGCTTCAGCTTCCCCGGCCTCATAGAAGATCTGCGGCCAAAAATCCTCGCCGCCTTTGAAAAGGTCTTCATTTGAAAAAATTTTTATGACAAATGTAATATAAAAACAAGCAAAAACCTCTGTTGGCTCCGTTATTCCGGTATCTGCGGAAAAAGGAGGCGTCAATGCAGAAGGTTTTATCCCTTAACGAGCTTTTTAAGCAATATTCTCAGGGAACATTAGAACGAAAGCAGTTTGAGGGGCTTCTTTTCGAGTTCATTTTTGACAACCATCAGCGTTTTCAGTTGTATGGCTGGGAACGGGACGATTACGGCGATTATCTATGCTGGCTTTACCCCCGGATGAAACGGGCCATAGACAGCTACCGGGAAACAGGGGCTTCGTTTGAGACCTATGTCAGGGCGATTATACGCTGGTCCGCCAAGGAATACCATTCCCGGATAAGCGAAAATTTGATAATCGAACATACCGCCTGGGCGATTAGAACTACGGAAGCGGCGGTTTGTGAAAGCGAGCCGGAATATTTAAATTCAAAAACAAAAATAGCGCCGGTTACCAATCCCCGCCAGATTCTGTTTTTACTTCTGAAATCCTACTATTTTGTTTCCGATGATTTTTTGGCCCGCATTGCCCCGGCCATCGGGGTACAAGAAGAACAACTGGTTGATATGATCACCCAATTACGGAAATTGCGGGAAAAACGGGATACGGAAATCCGCAGCCTTCAGGAACGGAGCTACAGCAAATTTTACCGCTGCCTGACCTACGAAAGACATTTAAAAAACATACCGGAAAATTCCGTTTATTATATCCGGGTAAAATCCCGGCTGGAACGGACCCGGCAACGGCTTGAGGCAATA
>JAISAN010000007.1 GCA_031266635.1 Treponema sp.
ACAAGGTGGTCCGCTTCCCTGAACGGGATCATCATCACATCTTTATAGAACCCGAGGGGCTGGAAACGAATGAGATGTACCTGAACGGCGCATCAAGCTCCCTGCCCGAAGACGTGCAGCGGGATTTTATCCGCAGCATCCCCGGCCTTGAGGAGGCCCGGATCGTCCGCCCCGCCTACGCGGTGGAGTACGATTATCTGGACCCCCTGGACCTCTACCCCACCCTGGAATCCAAGCGGCTCTCCGGCTTTTTTGCCGCCGGGCAGACCAACGGCAGTTCCGGCTACGAAGAAGCCGCGGCCCAGGGCATTGTGGCGGGGATCAACGGCGCCATGAAATTCCGGGGGGCCCCACCCCTGATTCTTGGCCGGGCGGAAGCCTATATCGGGGTGCTGGTGGATGACCTGACCACCCTGGGAACCCGGGAACCCTACCGGATGTTTACCAGCCGGGCGGAACACCGGCTGGTCCTGCGCCACGATACGGCGGATACCCGGCTGACCCCCAAAGCCAGGGAACTGGGGCTGGCGGCGGACGCGCGGTGGGAACGGTTTGTCAAAAAGACGGAAGCGCTGGAATCTATCCGGGAATTGCTGCGGACCCGGAAGGCTCCCGGCGGACAGGAACAATCCGGCGCCGCTCTCCGTTCCCACGGCGGCGACAGCTTGGAACGGTGCCTCACCGATTCCGCCGTAACCCTGGGGGACATCATTCCCTGCGCCCCGGAACTGTCCGCCTATCCCGGCGAATGGCTGGAACGGGCCCGGCTGGATATAAAATACGCGGGTTATATCGAAAAGGAAAACCGGTCCGCCGCCAGGTCAGGCAAGCTGGAGGCCGTCAAACTCGACCCGGAGACGGATTACGCCGCCATCAGGGGCCTTTCGGCGGAGTCAAAGGAAAAACTCAAAACCGTAAAACCCCTTACACTGGGACAGGCCGCCCGGATACCCGGAGTACGGCAGGGGGACATCGCCCTGCTTTTGGTCCTGACCAAACGCTGAAGCGCCGCGGTTCAGCCCGGGGGCCAGCGCATAAACCGGCCGCCCAGCACATGGACGTGCAGATGATCCACCGTCTGGCCCCCGTCGGATTTACAGTTGATCACAAACCGGGCGCCCCTTTCGGCGCATCCCTGCTCCGCGGCCAGTTCCTGGGCCTTATACAAAAGCTCGCCCAAAAGGCCGCTGCCGGCGGGGTCAATTTCCATAATATTCCTGATATGTTTTTTCGGAATCACCAAAAAATGAACCGGCGCCTGGGGCTTGATGTCGTGGAAGGCCAGCATCCGGTCATCTTCGTAAATCTTTTTGCAGGGGATTTCCCCGGCAATAATTTTGCAGAAAATACAATCATTCATAATGAAAGAGTATAGCACAGAACATGGTGAGCCTGTAGAGGCGATTTCAAAATTGATTCGAAAGTCTGGTTTCATACCCCGTCGAACCGCAGGTTCGCGCTTGCCGCGCGAAGGCTCATTCCCCCAGTTCTTCCCGGTTCTCTTCCAGCCGGGCCTGACCAAGGGCGTCTTCCACCGCCGCAAAAAAACCGGCGCTGGATTCAGTGGCTCCGGATACGGCGTCAAGATCCACGCTGTTGTATTCCAGAACCTGTTCCGTCAGCGTCTCTATGGCAGGACCGCCCACAAAGGGATCATCCTGGTTTTGCAGAATATTGATCTCCGTAATGATCCCCCCTTCAATACGGAGCCCTACCACAATGTGATCCCGGTAAGCCCGGCCGCTTCCTTCGTACACTCCGTCCCGGTATTCTACCGGCGGTTCAGCTTCCCCGGCAGAAGAAGATGAAACCCCGGCGCCCAAAGTCCCGCAGCACAGCAGGGCCGCCAGAAAAAGAGCCAAAGCTCCGGCGCGGAAGCCGCGCGGTATTCCTGGTATATAGTTCATAAAACCTCCGTAATTTAGAGAAGCTGCGGCCCTATGGTTCGCGGCCATAATTATTAAATTATAGACAGCTCTATATAGCGGCTTTTTTGAATCCTGCTTTATAATCCGGCTTTTTTTCCCGTAGTTTTTTGTAAAAAACGTTCATTTTCGACAATAAAACGGCTGTGCCGGCCTTCACCGATTTTACCTGCGCGGTCAAAAGCGTCCACTTTGAACAAAAGCCGGCGGCCGTCGATCTCCAGCAGTTCCGCGACGGCCCGGACTTCCAGCCCCGCCGGGGTGGCGGAAAGATGTTTTACATCCAGCTCTGTCCCCACCGTGGACCAGCCTGCGGGCAGCAATTTATCTACCGCGTTAACCGCGGCCCCTTCCATAAGGGCGATCATCGAGGGGGTGGCATACACCGGCAGCCCCCCGCTGCCCCAGGATTCCGCGGTATTGTCATCCGTAACCGCTTCGTTTTTTTCGCCGGTGAGACCGGGTTTTAATATTAGGTCAAAGTCCATATAAACATACTACCGGAAATTTTATTCGAAGTCTGGGGTAATACCTTGAAGCATTGAAGAAAAATCAAAGACAGGGTACACTAAGCAGGTGTTATTCGAGATCGAGTGGAGGTGAGGGAAGGGGTCCGCGAATGGACGCGAATATGTGCTAATTAAGATCGGGAGAGAATAACGCGAATTTGGGCGCATCAGTCCCTTCGGGCCTGTGCTGTAAGGAAATTGTTATAGAACATCTCCATTTGGAGATGGGCGCATCCCCTCCGCGCCTGCGGCGCTCCGGGGACCGGGCTTTCCGGGGCTCCGCTATCGCTCCGGCCCCGCCTGCGGCGTGGCTGCTAAGTCCTCCTGTGGTGGACACGCACCCCTCCAATCCCTTGCGCTTGGGTGGTGGTAATAAAATTCTTGGTTTTAACAGGAAAGAACATACCTATGGCGGGTTTTTTCAAACCTCTTTTAAAACTGATCAAGTCTTGAAGCAGGTTTCCATTAGACTAATTGTTTTTATTAACGTGAGTTCGACGAAAAGAAAAGAGTCCGCGAATTAACGCTAATATATCCGAATAATTCGCGAAAATTAGCGTTCATTCGCGGATTTTAATATTCTCCATCGAACTCACGTTTTATTAAGATTGATTCCTTCCCAATGGTTATTTTTCTTCCTTGTCTTTATTTTCCCCAAATGATATTCTTGTATAAAACAT
>JAISAN010000008.1 GCA_031266635.1 Treponema sp.
GGAGGTGTGCGTTTATGGCGTTTTCATTAAGCAGTTATCCGGTGGTGTACCGGTCAAAATATTCCGGCGGGGCCTGGAAGGGTGAATATTCGGAGAAGCCCCATAAAACCCCGGAGGAAGAAGCGGCCCTGCCGAAAGCGGAACAGGACAAGCTGGAGGAGGCCCGGAATTGTTACAGCGATATGCCTCTGGTCAATTATACCACCCAATACGGCCTTGGCTGTTTTGAGGGCCTCAAGGCCCTGCCCCAGAAGGGTGGGGGGCTGGCTCTCTTCCGGCCCGGCCGGAACGCCGCGCGGTTTTATAAATCTATGGAAGGTCTTTTCATGCCCCCCTTCCCGGAGGATGAATTTGTTAAGGCCTGCGTGGAAACGGTAAAACGAAACGCGGAACTGGGGTTCCGTCTCCGGTATAAAAACGAATGGGAAAAAGATTCTTTTATGAGCGCCGATTCCATATATATCCGGCCCTTCACCTATGCTGAAGGCGGTATCGGGGTGAACATTTCCCGGGATCCCTGGGTGGTGATTATCAATACCCCCGTGAGTTCCTATTTTTCCGGGGGCAATTCCGATGCGGTGGTTACGGATCGTATACGGGCAACCCCGAAAGGAACGGGCTGGATCAAGGCCGATTCCAATTATGTGATCGCCGCCCTGGCCAAACATGAAGCGGTGGATGCGGGCTTCATGGAATGTGTGTTCCTCGATGCGGTTCACCGGAAATATGTGGAGGAAGGTTCCTCCTGTAACATCTTCTTCTACCTTAAATCCGGGATCCTGGTTACGCCGGAATTGGGAGATACCATACTTCCCGGCATTACCCGGTCCAGTATTATTGAATTGGCCGGCGACCGGGGCGTTGCGGTGGAAGAACGGAAAGTTTCTATTGAAGAGGTCCTGTCCGAGACAAAAGAATGTTTTGTCAGCGGCACCGCCGCCGGGGCGACCCCCATCGAATCCCTCACATACCAGAATAGGAAGGCCATTTTTAACGATGGTAAGGTAGGAGCTTTCACCGCGGAAATCCGGGACACGCTCAAGGGTATCCAGTACGGCGTCCTCCCGGATACTAAGGGCTGGCTGGTAAACGTTCTGTAAGGCTCATGTCCGCCGGATAATTTTGTTTCCCTTCCAGCTTATGGTAACTCTGAAAAAACCAAGCGCCGTGAGGAAGCTCATCCACAGAGGGGTAAACACAAGCTGGAAGATATAGCGGATGGCCGTCAAGAAGCCGCCCCTGGGAAGGGCGGCCCGGAAAAAGAAAAGTATGGCAGCGGTATTTATTATCATAGACAAGATCACCCCAAAAGACAGGGGCCAGAGGCCGGGGAAAAACGGTAAAAGGGGGATGCTCATGATCCCCACAAGAATGGAAATCATAAGGTAGTTAAAGCCCAGGCGGGTCATCATATCCGGGCTAAAGAGGCCGCCGTTATTCCACCGGAGAGTCTGATTCAGCAGGGCGCCCCAGCTTTGTTCCGGCCTGGTAAACACCCAGACGCCGGCGTCCAGGGCGGCATGAACCTGATACGGGGAATGGGACCTGATCCGGGCCACCAAAGCCGCATCCTCGGTGGGTGAAAAGGGAACCGAATTATAACCGCCAATAGCGTCCAGGCTTTTTCGCCGGAGGATAAGATTGTTTCCAAAGCCCCCGCCGGCGGCCCCCAGGCCCGAAGTACCGGCCAGGTAAAGGTACCGTACCGCGTGATCTACGCACTGATGAAACCAGAAAAAACCGGGTCCTTCACTTTTCTTGAACACCGGCCCGATCACTGCTCCCACCCGCTCGTCTTCCAGGCATGACGCCATAACGGAAATCCACCGGGCCGGCACCTCGCAATCCGCGTCGGTGAAGAGCAGAAAATCCCCTTCGGCGGCATCAATTCCCCTGCTCAAAGCGTATTGTTTGTAGTTCGGTCCCGGATTTTCCGTTATGGTGATAATCCGGCATTTCCTCCGGTTCCTCATATTCCGGACAAAATGTTCAAGCTTTTGGGGCCCCGCGTCGGAGGAGCGATCATCCACAAAAATAATCTCCGCGGCAGGATAATCCTGGGACTCCAGGCCTTTTAGCAGCTCCGTCATTCTGAGACTTTCATTGTGCAAAGGGATAATCACCGAAACCTTGGGCACTGCATCCCGCCGAGGTTCCGGCAAGCTTTTGCCCGTTTTCCGGTCCCGACTCCATTCCATTACCAGGCCGATTATCAGAACACAATGGAGCCCAACCAAGACCGTAAAAAAAACAATTCCAAAAATGATAAAACCGTTCAAACCGCCCTCATCCCGGTCCTGCCGGTTGTTCCACTAGACTTGTTCGACAAGCAACCGGATTGTCGAACAAGTTCACTATATATCCCGCCGGATCATTTGGCAAGAATTGGCTAAGCCGCAGCCCTCTTGACCTTTTCGCGTGACTCAGTATGATATAAAAGCACGTAATAAAGCCACGCAAACCGGGGATATAGCTCAGTTGGTAGAGCGATAGGTTCGCAATCTATAGGCCAGGGGTTCGAATCCCCTTATCTCCAATAATGTAACACCAACCCGATAAGAGGGGGATTCGAACCGGAGCCTGCGCC
>JAISAN010000022.1 GCA_031266635.1 Treponema sp.
CCGCCCTCGGGGGGGATAAAGAAAACGGTGTCTTTTTTCTGGTCCTCGGATATTTCTTCGTAGACCATTTCCGCGTATCCCTGGATCACCCAGAAGTCTCCGGTGGCAAAACCCTTGCCGGGGGCTTCGGCGTCGAATTTGACCAGATTCGGTTTCCAGGTGTTATTGACCAGATTGTGGGCGGCGGTGATTTCGGCGGGATTTTTGCTGTTCACCGAATAGCCCAGATGAACCAGCGCATCGCCCATAACCTCCCGCATATCGTCCAGCATGGTCATCCGGCCCTTGAGATCGCTCCGGCCAAAAATGGACCAGCTCCGTTCAAAGTTGGGAACCCTGGCGGTGTTGACGGCGATCCCCGCGGCGCCGAAATAATAGGGGACGCTGTATTCCATGGTTGGGTCATACGTCGCTTTCTCCAGCACCAGGGGGTCGATGTTGCCCAGATTGGAGAGTTTGAATTTGTCGATTTCTTCAAACATACCCTGATTGATCATGATAGAAACGTAATCCCCCGAGGGAAATACGAGGTCGTAGTTGCCGCCGCCGGCCTTTATTTTCGTGTACATGCTTTCGTTGGAATCGTATTCGTCAAAAACGATGGTAACGCCGTATTCCTTTTCAAACTTTTCCCGAACCGAAAGGGGGACGTAATAGGTCCAGCAATAGATGTTGAGCCGGTTCGAGTCGCCGCCGGACGCCGCGGCGCTTCCGCCCTGTTTCCCCGTACAGCCGCTCATGGCGATAGCGGCGATCAGGGCCGCGGCCAGAACCGCGGCGGTTTTTCGCAATCCCCCGGAATGTGGGATTGCACCCAATGCAGGTATGTTCTTCACTTGTTCCTCCCGGCGCCGCAATCCGGTACTCTTTGACCGCGGCGCCCTTTTTGCATAAAGAAACCCATACAGGTTCCTGAATTGAGGCTGTTCCAAAACTTCGGTTTTTGAAACAGCAGCCTTCCATGTTCATTTTGCCGCGATGTATTTCAAAAAATTTCGCAGCAGGTAGGTAAGGGCTACGGTCCCCAGGATCATCACCACCGACAGGGCGTTGATCACCGGCGAGACCCCGAAACGGATGGCCGAGTAGATGTAGATCGGCAGGGTGGAAGAACCGGGGCCCGATACAAATGAGGTGATGACAAAGTCTTCCAGCGAAATGGTCACGGCAGTTAAAAAACCGGAGATGATGCCGGGCATACAGATGGGAATGGTAACTTTCAGGAGGGTCTGCCGTTCATTGGCCCCCAGATCGTGGGCGGCCTCGATAATGGAAAAATCAAATTCGTCCAGCCGGGCCATGACCATGAGAAACACAAAGGGCAGGTTAAAAGTCGCGTGGGCGATAAAGATGGTCAGGAGGCCCAGCTGTAGTTTAATCCCCGCGAAAAAAAGGGAAAGGGATACGCCGATGATAATTTCGGGAAGTATCATGGGCATAAAGGAGATGGCCTGAATATAGTTCCGCAGGCGGAAACGGTACCAGTTTACCCCAATGGCGCCGAAGGTTCCCAGAATGGTGGCGGTGGCCGCGGAACTGAGGGCGATAAAAACGCTGTTCCGAAAGGCCCGCCAGAGGTCCCGGGAATGGAGAAAAAGCTGTTCATACCAGCGGAACGAAAAACCTGTCCAGTTCATGCCCTTGGAACCGTTAAAGGAGTAGAGAATCAGCACAAAGAGGGGCAGGAAAAGAAACACCATGGTAACGATAAACAGGGTCTGGGAAAAGGAGAACTGTCTGCGATACGCCCGCCGGGCATGGCGGGCCGATTCCCCCGGAGGTACAACCGAACGCAGGGAAGTAATAACGGACTTGATGTTCAGCTTCACCGGTTTATCCCTCCCCCGGCGCTTCCCGGAATCCCGGCGGGCAGACCGGGTTCCTGTACGCGGACAGTATCCCGCTTCTGGAGCCCCATCATCAAAAGCACCCCCACCGTGGTAACCACCGTCAGCACCAGCGAAATCGCCGAGGCCAGGGGCCAGTTCCGGGATTTGGTAAGCTGATCGGCGATGACATTCCCCAGCATATAGGAATCCTTGCCCCCCACCAGCAGGGGAACCGCGTAGGCCCCGAATATGGGGATAAAGGTAAAAAGCACCGCGGTGTACATGCCGCTCCTGATATTGGGGAGCAGCACCTTCAGCATGGACTGGGGCTTTGTGGCCCCCAGATCCCGGGCGGCTTCCAGCAGGGAAAAATCAAATTTGTCGATGGTCGCATAAAGGGGCAGGATCGCGTAGGGCAGGTACATATACACCAGCACCAGCACCACCACCTTTTGGTTATACAGAAAATGAAGGCTTTCCCGGATCAGGCCCAGCCGCAGCAGGAACTCGTTGAAGAACCCGTTGTTCCCCAGAATGTTCATCCAGGCGAAAACCCGGATAAGAAAGTTGGTCCAGAAGGGAATGATGATAAGGAGGAGCAGGAAGGTCTGGTTTTTGCTTTTCGCCATAAAATAGCCGCAGGGAAGGGCGATACAAATGGTTATCAGGGTGGCGGCTGTGGAAGCGATGATAGTCCGGCTGATGATAATGATAAGGCTGGGGTTGACCAAAGACCGGTAGGCGTCCAGGGAGAAGACCGGCTCCACCCCGCCGTACAGCCCTTTTTTGAGGAAGCTGTAGATCACGATGATGATGATGGGGGCGAGGAAAAAAAGCGTAAACCAGATCGCCATAGGGGCCGAATAGAGGGGGCCGAAATTTCTGGCGGAATTCCGGTTGAAATTCCGTTTCAGCCTCACGGTTCTTTCACCCCGACGATGTAACCATCGTTGGCGCTCCAGGAGAGGAATACCTCGTCCTTCCATACAATGTCGGGCCCCTCATCGGAATAGTTGGCGTGCTGCTTGATGACCCGGATCATATTTTTCTCCAGCACCTTGACGTAAAATTTTGTCTGAAAGCCGGAATAGATGGGCTCGTCTACCGTCCCCTGGAACAGGTTGATGTCCTCCCGCCTGGTGGAGGGCCGATCCTTGGAAATGACGATTTTTTCCGGCCGGATGGTAAAACTCACCTTCTGGCCCGGTTTGATTTCGTCCACCGTGGTAACCTTGATCCGCCCCAGATCGGGGATCTCCAGCTCCGCCATATATTCGGTCTCGCCGGAGGCCGCGCCGGGCCGGGGGTCGAGTTTTTCCACCCTGATGACGCCGGCGTCAAAGAGGTTGGTTTCCCCGATAAACCGGGCCGCGAAATCTGTGGCGGGGCTTTCGTATATTTCGTGGGGGGTGCCGATTTGGAGTATGTCCCCCTGGTTCATAACCGCCAGCCGGTCCGAGACCGACAGGGCCTCCTGCTGATCATGGGTAACGTAGATAAAGGTGATGCCGATCTTGTCATGTATCTGATCCAGTTCGATGAGCATATGCTGGCGGAGTTTTGCGTCCAGGGCGGACAGGGGCTCGTCCAGCAGGAGGACCCGGGGCTCATTGATCAGCGCCCTGGCGATAGCGACCCGCTGTTTTTGCCCCCCGGAAAGCTGGTTCGTTTTTTTGTGGGCATGACCCTCAAGCTGGACCAGTTTGAGATATTCATAAACCCTGGGTTCTATTTCGGAACGGGACAGCCGCTGTATTCGCAGGGAAAAGGCGACGTTTTCAAATACCGTCAAATGGGGGAAGAGTGCGTAATTCTGAAAAACCGTGTTTACCTGCCGCCGGTTGGGGGGCAGGGGCAGCACGTTTTTGCCGTCCAGCGTAACCGTCCCCGCGTCGGGACTCTCAAAACCCGCGATAATCCGCAAAAGGGTGGTTTTACCGCATCCCGAGGGTCCTAAAAGGGAGAAAAATTCTCCCTTTTTTATCTCCAAACTTACATTGTTCAGCGCTATAAAATCACCAAAGGTCTTGGACACCTCCTTGATGACCACATCGTTCCCTTTCAATCTTTTACTTCCAGCCTCCCTTGCTTGCCCGGTTTCCTTTCTTTTCAGCCGTTTCTGTCCCTTTTTCTATTCTAAAAGGTACAATGCGGATTTTAAAGGGTATTGTCAATCGGTTTTGATAAAAATATTTAAAAAGTGGGCCAATTTAAAAACCACTTATAGCGAACCTTCGGTTCGATAAAATCGCCTCAAGTAAACCCGGCCGGATTTGCAGCGGCTTTCTGCCCGGCCCTTGTCAAAGGGGGCCGCGGCGCTTACGCCTCTTCTTCCACCATCAGAAGGGCCATAACCTGGGCGTCCCCGAGGATGTTGCCGATGAGGGCGTATTCGTTGGGCTGGTGGGCGGTATTCTCGATCCGGGCCCAAACGGCCGAGTCTATGCCGGCGTTGCGGAGGTAGGCCGCCACGGTGCCGCCCCCTATGCCCACCGGTTTGGGCTCTACCCCGTAGACTTCCCGGATGGTTTTGGACAGGAGCCGGATCAAGGGGGCGTCCTCGGGGGTGGCCCGGGATTCCATGCACTGGGGAAGCTCATAGCTGATGCTTACCCCGTGCTTTACTTCGATTTTGCCTTTGATGATGTCGATTTCCGCGAGGACCGTTTTGGCCGGATAATGGGGGAGGACCCGCATATCCATACAAAAGACGTCTTCTCCGGGAACGGTATTGATGTTGGGGACGTTGGCCTCTTTTTTGGTGGGCTCGAAGGTGGAGTAACCGGGATCAAAAAGCGGGTCCCGGGCGGAGAATTTTTTCATCAAGTCGTAGTGGAGCCGGACGGCCAGTTCCGCCCCCGCCAGATGGGCGTTGGCCCCCTGGTCGGGCCGGGAGCCGTGGGCCTGTTTCCCCCTGGTGGTAAACCGCGCCCAGATGAGGTTTTTTTCGGCGATTTCAATGGATTCCCCCCGGCTGTCCCCGCTGTCGGGGATGAGGATCATGTCGTTTTTACGGAACAAATTGCCGTGGTTTTTGAGGAGCCAGTCTATGCCGTAGGCGCTGCCGTTTTCCTCGTCCGCGGCAAACAGGAGCTTCACCGTCCGGGCGGGGACGATGCCCTGTTCAACAAGGGACAGGGCCGCCAGGACCGAAGAGACCAGCCCCTGCTGGTTGTCCTCCACCCCCCGGCCGATGATCCGCCTGCCCAGGGGCTTTCCGTCCGGCCCGGTTCCCCCCTCCGCCTGAACCACGGTCCAGGGGTCGCTTTCCCAGAGGGAGGCTTCCCCCGGCGGCACCACGTCGATATGGCTCATGATCCAGAGCCGGGCCGGGCCGTCCTCTTTGCCGGGAATGGTGGCGATCAGGCTGGGCCGCACCCCGCCTTTGGCCCGCGCGTCCGGGGCGTCGTACCGTTCCAGTTGGGTGATGCCGTGCCGCCGGAGCCAGTCTTCGAGAAACAGGCATTTTTCCAGTTCCCCCTCACCGCCGGAATCGGGGCTGAGGGCGGGCCGCTTGCACAGTCCGGTTTCCAGTTCCACCGCCAGGGCTTCGCTTTTTTTGATATATTCGAAAATTTTCTCTTTCATGATTCAGCGGTCCCGAAAATGGTTTTGAGGTCTATCTCACAGCCCGGCAGGACCCGTACCGGGGCGGCCCCGGTATCGTCGTAATTTACCGCCGTGTATTCGCCGTTTTTCAGCAGGTACGCCGAAACGATTTTTTCTTCCGGGTTTACGATCCAATATTCCCTGACACCCGCTTCCCGGTATTTGTTGAATTTGACGATACGGTCATACCGGGAATTGGAAGGGGACGCGATTTCGACAATGAAGTCGGGCGCGCCGTTGCAGCCCCGGTCATCCAGTTTGGAAGTATC
>JAISAN010000105.1 GCA_031266635.1 Treponema sp.
CCCCCCCCCCCCCCCCCCCCCCCCCCCCCCCCCCCCCCAAGCGCTATAACATTATGATAGCTTAAACCGTTCATGTATATTATAAATACCATTGACCATAACGGATTAAAATGTATAAACCATATTGTCAGGTATAAAATCGTGATGAATTTTAGCATAAAGAGCCTTCCCCAAAATCTGATATTTTGAAATTACCTCTTGAATCCCTCAAGACATAATTCCGCCAAATAAAACAGATCATCGTGTAATATGGTATGTGTCTTTTTTTCTGTTTACCAGCAATAAATTTTTAAAAGTTAGGTATAAATTTTAGGTGAAAGCGTTTTCAGCGTGTCTTTAAAAAAAACCCGGAGGTTCCACCCTTATGCGGCCAGCACGGATGGAATCTCCGGGAAAAGAATGGAGAGTACCTTTTTTTTTACATGGTAACCCTTTGCCCTTTGAGGACTCGGGATAACGCCGAGAGAGGTGAACGGCGTTTTCCTTTGTAACCAAAGGCTCTATCATCATCCTCCGGCAAACTGCCGGAAAATAATTCCCTTATTAATGTAATCCTGGCCGCGTCCATATACACGAAAGTCCGTTCCGCCTTCTCGGGCCGGCGGTAAACCTTCCAGTACCCGCGGCACTTATAGGGGCTTGGCTTCCCTGCGCTAAAGCAAATTACATCCTCCAGCGGATAGCCCAGGAAAACTCCTACTTCATGGGGAAAACCGGGCCCGGCAAAACGTTCCTGAAGAAAGGACAAATACCCGCCCAGTCCTGTACCCGCGGGATATTGCAGGGAACGGAGATACCGGGCGGCAGCCCCGCCCCGCAGTTTCCGCGCCAAAAGTCCCTGCCGGTAGAGCAGAACCAGAATACCCTCCGCGCCTTCCCGGAGCGGCAGGGCCGAAAGCCCCAGGGAAGAACACAGACCGGTCCCTCCCTTTTCCCAGACAGCCCGGTTCAGACGGATCAGGGAGGCGGGCTTGATTCCCGCGATAACCGGTCCCGCGGCCCAGCGAAGCAGCGCCTCCAGCCTGAGAAGGTCCTCCGCCAGGCGGGGAATAAGCCCATAGGCCCGGGCCAAAAGCCGCCGGTTTACCTGCCGGATGTTTCCTTCCCGGTATATTTTGTGTCTGTCTACAAAGTCGGTTACTTTGTAGACAGACCTGCTTCCCCGCTCGGGCAGGACAAGGCCGGCTCCCTGACTGTTCATTTACCCGGCCAGCCGTTTGCCCAATTCATAACACTGGATGAGGGCTTCTTCAGTAGGTTCCAGTTGGACAATAATCCCTTCACCGTCCAGTTTGGCCCCCAGTCCTTTCATCCTGTCCGCCCAGTCCCGCATCCACTGGCCGTCCCCCCAGTCGTAGGAGCCAAAAAGCCCCAGGCTCTTGTCCCCCACTTCCGCAGACCCCAGGGACGCGATAAATGGCTCCATCTCGCCTTCTTCCAGAACCTCCGCCCCCATAGCGGGACAACCAAAGGCCAGGGCTTCCGCTTCCTTCACCAGATCCGCGGTCGCGTTTCCCGCGTCCTTCAAAATACTTTCGCCGCCCCCGTCGCCGACTCCTCTGGACACCGATTCGGCCATAGCCTGGGTATTTCCCGTCCCGCTCCAATATACGATTAACACCTTCTTCACGCTCAATCTCCTTATATTAGTAATTTATAACTATTTTAGTTTTATCTAACATAACAGATAAAAAAATATTTGACAAGCCCCTGGAGTAACTTTTTTTCAAATTTTTCAAAAAAAGTCAGCCCGGCCGTCTAAAACCGCCGCAAACCGGATTTTCAGGGTAAAATGAAGCTTTAAAAACGAACCCCGGCTACTGGTACATGATGATATAGGGCCGGGGGCTCAGTTCGTATACTTCCCGGGGGCTCAGAAGGGGGTTGTCGTAACCCGCGCCGGGGATACCGGAATTATAAAAAAGCTTAAAACCCTTGATGGGCATATTGGAAGCCTCGGCATTGTAGGCATAGGAGGATCGTTTCAGATGGGGGCTGCCAAACCCGTCGGCGCAATGTACCAGCCGGACCCGGCTAAAACCGCTGTTTACTTTTTCGCGGTTTTTTATCATCCGCCAGTTAAATTGATGAATCACCAGCATCCGTTCGCCGGGAAGCTGATGTTCTACTATATAATCTTCCATTACTTGCTGAACATGGTTTATTTCTTCCGCGCTGACCGTACCGATTTCCATCATCGGCTTGGTGGTCCGCCATTCGGGGTCCAGGGCCAGGTGAACATTGGGATAGCGTAAATAGGGGAGCATCCGCACCAGGGCGTTGACCGGATCGTAGCGGCCAATTTGGTGATCAATAAAAACCAGTATATCATGTTCCAGGGCATATTCGATGTATCGAAGAAGCACCTCGTCCTTAAGGATGCCGATTTCACCCTTGGGCCATACGGTTCCATAGATGATATAAAAAGCCTTGCGGATACCCCGGCCGCCGTTTTCCACGGCATACGATTCCGCCAGGGCGCTGAGTTTTGCGTCCAGTTCCTCAATGGAATAGCGGCCCAGGATCCCCATATTTTTGGAAAGGGGGTGGCCGTAAAAGGCAAGAATATCGTTATTAAGGAGGATGGAAAGATTATCCTCCCCCGCCTGGACACTCTGCCGGTGCCCGGCTTCAGTATCTACCCAATAGGGCCGGGCCGCGTCCATAATATTGAGGGTCTTGAGGGTATCGGTAAAATAAACCGCGGGAAAAAGCCGTTCCGCCGGTTCACGGGCCAGGGGTTTCGCTTCGGCCCCTGTTTCCAGGGAAGAAAGGGTGATGGTCTGGGAGGCTCCGTGAAAAACCGGGGCAAAAAACAAAACAGCCAGGATCAACAGGCCCCTGGCCGGTCTTTTTTCAAAACAAGGTCCGGACATAGTCCTTTATTATCGGCAAAAACGGGGGAAATATTAGACGGTTTCAAAAAACTAACCGGGTTGGGAGGAAAGCTCCGCCTCCAGTTCTTTCTTTACTTCTTCCAGCCGCCGGGCAAGGGACTCAATGGTCCGTTCCAGCCTGAGCTTTTCCTTTTCCAGCCTGATTTTCGGGTCCGCCTCCCGGGTTTTCCCCCGGACCGCCATTTTGACCATATCGGGACTTTTCCCCCGGATCAGGGCATTTTCCGCGGCCAGCCGGTCGTCATTGTCCCTGATCCCCGCAAGGAAACGCATATTGTCGGCCCCCACCGCGGGGTTCAGATCGTATTGGTACATCTTGACCGCCATACCGGCCGCAGTCCGGGGAATCCTGAGAACCCGGTCCACATAATCCTCGAAACGGACCCCCACCGCGGTACAAAGCTCATGGGCCCGCAGCAGGTGTTTTCCCATTTCCTTGACCAGACTGCCGTTTTCGTAGAGAAATTTTTTCCGTATTGTTTCGGTAAGTTCCACCAGGTCCGGAGAGCCGGAAAAAACATCCCGGTAAATCTTTTTTTCCTCCGCCTTTTCCAGCAGTTTATGGAAGATCGCCCAAAATTCCGAAGTATGGGCCCGGACGGAAAGGGTTCCTCCCCGGGAACAGGCGTGGAGATGGTGGGCGTATTCATGGATGGCGGTATAGAGGAGGAGGTTATCATCGGTGAAGTTCCGGTTGTGGATGATAATCTCCCGGGTTTCCGGCTTGTAGAGCCCGTTAACCTTGTTGCTTTTTTTCCCCGAATAGATGAGGGAGAATTCCATAGGGGCGTCTTCTATGGCGAGTAATTTGGCCTTTACCTGATCCTGATTCATGATGACTGATATTAGCCCAGCTCACCGATCTTTTCCAGAGCAAGGACCGCGGCGGCCACACAGGCGGTTTCGGTCCGCAGTGCCCGGCCGCCCAGGGAGAGCCGCGAAAACCCCGCGTCCTCCAGGGCGTCCCGTTCCCGGTCGGACCAGCCCCGCTCGGCCCCTACCGCCAGGACCATAGGGCCCCGCATGGGGGAAAGCCGGGACATGGCCCCTTCCGGCCGGACATTGTCCGCCGCCACCAGCAGGGGGAAGGACCGGACGCCGCCGCCCCGCTTGTCCCAGGCCCGTTCCCGAAGCCAGGCGTCCAGACTGGCAAACACCGCAAGTTCCGGGATGCTGGTGTCCCGGGACTGGACGGCCCCTTCAATAAGGGCCTCCCTGGCGCCGCCGTCGCTTAAAAGCTTCGTGTCCCGGTAACTTTTTTCCCCCAATTCGGTTCCCAGGAGGTCAACCGCCTCGATTCCCAGGTTGGAAAGATCCCGCAGGAGCCGCCTGAGCTGGATGGGCCGGGGAAAACCCACCGCCACCCGCAGGGGCAGCCGGGGAGACGGCTCCTCATCTACCATGAGGGAGACAAAAAGAGAGCCGTCAAAGTTGATTTTCTCGATCCGTCCGGTTCCCCGGCGTCCACCCAGAATACCCGCGTCAAAAGAATCTCCCACTTTTTTATGGAGGACTTTCAGGAGGTGGATGGTCCGCTTGTCCCGGCGGGAAAGGACTTTTCCCGGTTCCCAGGGTTCAAAGAGGATAATGTTCACTGCCGCGGCCTCCCGGACACTTTGCGCTTTCCACGCCCCTGGTACTCCATTTTATCTCATTCCAGCCCGAAAAGTTTTATTTTATTGAGGATGGTCTTTCGGGAGACTCCCAGCATCTCCGCGGCCCTGGTACGGTTACCCCCGGTTTTTGCCAGGGCGCCGGCAATCGCCTGTTTTTCCATTTCATCCAGGGATACCGGCGCGCCGTCCGGAGCCCCGTGAATCGGCGGGAGGCCTTCCGGCGCCGAACCGGCGGCCTCCGGACCTCCCGCAGCCTGCGATTTAAGCGCCGCGGAAGCCCCCTCGTGAAGATCAATATCCCCCTCCCGGATAAGGCCGTCCTCGCAGTAAATCAGGGCCCGTTCAAGGATGTTCTCCAGCTCCCGGATATTACCGGGAAAAGGATAGTTGAGCAGTTTTTCCCGGGCCTCCGGCGAGAGCGCCGGGGAACTCTTGGGGCTTTTCCGGTCGAGAAAATGCCGCGCCAGCAGGGGGATGTCCTCCCGCCGTTCCCGCAAAGGGGGAACGTTGACACGGAAAACGTTCAGCCGGTAATAGAGGTCTTCCCGGAAACGGCCTTCCCGCACCAGGGCTTCCAGGTCCCGGTTAGTGGCGGAGATGATCCGGGCGTTCACGGGAATATCACTCACCCCCCCAAGACGGCGGATCTTCCGCTCCTGGAGGACCCGGAGCAGTTTCACCTGGAGGGGCATGGGCATTTCGCCGATCTCATCAAGGAAAAGGCAGCCCCGGCCCGCCAGTTCAAAAAGCCCCAGCCTGCGGTTCGCCGCGCCGGTAAAGGCCCCTTTTTCGTGGCCGAAAAGCTCGCTTTCCATCAGCCCTTCGTGGATGCCGCCAATATTCACCGCCGCGAAAGGTTCGCCGCTGTGGGGCCCCCGGCGGTGAATCTCCCGGGCCGCCACCTCCTTGCCGCTGCCGCTTTCCCCGGTGATGAGCACCGTCACATCCGACCCGGCGATTTTATCAATCTGCTGTCCGATGCGTAAAATGCCGGGACTGTTGCCGAGGAGCAAATTCTCCCCCCTGCCCTGCCCTTCCGTCCGGCGGGCCGCCTCCAGCACATACTCCCGCCGCCGGTTCTCCACCAGGGCCCGGAGCCGGATAATGAGTTCCGCCGGGTCAAAGGGTTTTACCAAATAATCCTTGGCCCCGTTTTTAAGGCTCTCCACCGCGTCGGCGATTTCCCCGTGGGCGCTGATCATAATCACCGGGGAAGAAATACCCCGGCTCTGTATCCACTCCAAAACCTCATGGCCGCTTTTGTCCGGCAGTTTTAAATCCAGAATCACCGCGTCAAAATGTTCCCGGGAAAGCCAGTCCATTGCCGCCCCCCCGCTTTCCGCCCCCTCGGACCGGATATTTTCCAGGCCCAGATACTTTTGCAGGGAGGAGCGGATATTGTGTTCATCATCAACAATTAATACGCGCATGGTAACTCAATGCTACTATCATACATGGTTACGCGGAAAAAATGAACCTCCCCATTGTAGAGGTTCTATAGCAATTCCGGCACGGGTGATATATACTGATGTATAGTGTTTCTTTCACAAAACCCGGTTAAGGTGAATTGAGAATGGCTTGTTTTATCCATGCAGACCTGGACGCGTTCTACGCATCGGTCGAACAGCTTGATCATCCCGAATACCGGGGGAAGCCGGTCATTGTGGGCGGCCTCCCCGGAGACCGGCGCAGCGTGGTGTCCACCGCGTCTTACGAGGCCCGGAAATACGGCGTCCATTCCGCCATGCCCATAGTCCGGGCCTATGAACTGTGTCCCGGCGGAATTTACCTTAGGGGGAACATGGGGCGGTACAGGGAAAAATCCGCGGAAGTCATGGCCATCTTCTCGAACTATTCTCCCGAAGTTAAACAGATTTCGATTGACGAAGCCTTCCTGGATATTACCGGCACGGAAAAACTTTTCGGCCCCCCGCTGGAGACGGCGAAAAAACTGAAAGCGGAAGTCCGGGACAGAACCGGCCTTACCGTCTCGCTGGGAATCGCCTCCAACAAATACATCGCCAAAATTGTCTCCGGCATATCCAAGCCCGACGGAACCTCCGTCATCCCGCCGGGGGACGAAGAAGCGTTTATGCGCTCCCTCCCGGTATCGAAGATCTGGGGGGCGGGGAATAAAACCCAGGAGCAGTTCAAAACCTACGGCCTGAAAAACGGCGATGACATTTACCGCCTGCCCCTTGAGTCCCTTACCTCGATATTCGGGAAAGCTTTCGGCCTTTTTTTATACCGCGCCGTCCGGGGCGAAGGCGCGGCGTCCTTTGACGATGAACGGGGAACCCATTCGATGAGCGCCGAGCGGACCTTCCCCTATGATTTATACGACGAGTTCACCATAGAAACCGAATTGTTCGCTATATGCCAGACCATTATGTTCCGGCTCCTGGATTGCCAGTGGCAGAGCAGGACCGTCTTTATCAAAATCCGTTACAAAGATTTTACCACCACCAGCGCCCAGGAATCCTTTGGCCGGCCCGTCAGCACCATTAATGAATTGTTTGAACATCTTTCCAATCTGTTTCACCGGAAGTATCATCCGGGAAAGGGCATCCGCCTTATCGGCGCGGGGCTCGCAAACCTGGAAACCGGAAACGCCGTCCGGCAGGGAGAACTGTTTAACTCCGGCAGCGAAAAAGAACGAGACCTGGAAAAGTATATTCTTGAAATTAACAAAAAGTTCCCCGGCGCCGCATTGAAAAAAGGACGTTCCTGGCTGACGGATACTTGAAGCGGGGGGGCGCTGTCCGGGGGTACGGCAGTGTACGACGGAAGAGAGGCGTATGGTTCCGGTTCCCGAAAAAAAACAAAAAAAATTGAAAAATACTTGTTTTTGTTGAAACAGCAGGATATAGTATGCATGGATAATAAGGGAAGCTTCGAAAATCCCGGCTGGGTTTTTGGAACTTTTATAAGAAAATGGAAATTTTTGAGGATAAAGGATGATAAAGGACGCGCGTAATTCCTTATATAATATAGACTTAGCCCCCCCCCCCCCCCATTGGGGATTCTGTTGAAAGCGTAGTTTTTACCTTTTCCAATTCAGGCCGGAATGTTCCGTTATGG
>JAISAN010000267.1 GCA_031266635.1 Treponema sp.
AATTTCAAGGTCTCTCAATTCGTTTTCTTTTTTTATTTCTTCGTCCGAAAGTGCCAATCCTTTGTGCGTTTCACAAAAAATGCCAAAGGGGCTTTTATGACTATCAAAAAAGTTTTCAGGAATTGTCGGTAATAGTGTATGTTTCATTATCCCCTCCGCCGGTTCTTCCGGTAGGACATAAGGCCCGAAATTAACAATTGTATCTTCCCCTCAATATTCATAACCTCATTATATTCTATGATGTTCCGTACTGTAAAGATACAATCACTATAATTCAGTATAGTTAAAACAGGTCTTTTATTATTACCCCTTTTATATTTGATATGTCTTAAAACACCCTAAACAGTTTATGTGTTTATGGCTTTTTCCAGCTTCTCCCTGGCCGCGGCGAAGTCCAGCACCTGGCCTGCGTGGCTGTACCGTTCCATCATGGCCCCGGATTTGTGCCGGGCCAGAGCCTGTATTTCAAGGTCCGATATGCCCGCAAGCCGCCCCAGGGTAACAAAGGTATGGCGCAGCCCGTGAAAGGTAAGGTTCCGGCGCCGCTGTTCGTCTACATAGCCTTCAGGCGATTTTTTGCCCAGATGAGGCCGCCGCTTTCCCGGTATACCAATTGTCTCAAGTTCCCGTTGCAGGGCCTGTTCAAAATACCCTTTGCCGCAGGGCTTTCCGGGACATTTCAGGCTTTCCATGACATACCGCTCCGGCCCCGGATTTACCGAGACCCGGTGGACCTCCTCTATGGCGGCCCCTACGGATTCAGTAAAGGGCACGAGCCCGGTACTGCCGCATTTCGGCGCCTTCAATCCGTCCTCGTCAATGAAATTATGCCTTACCGTGATTATCCCGTCCCCGATGTCTCCCCAGAGAAGGCCCCGGACTTCCCCCAGCCGCAGGCCGCAGAGCGCCCCCAGAAGCACGGCAAGCCGCCCCCGGGGATCTGTTACTGGCGCCCGGATGAGGGCGGCAAGCTCAACGGGGGTGAGGACGCCCTTTTCTTTTCTGGTATCCGGGGCTTTCCCGATATTCCTGAAGGGGTCCCGGCTTATTTCTTCCCGCTGGAAAGCGTATTTCACCGCCCCCCGCATGGCTTCCATGACCTTGTTGATTCTGCCTCCCTTCAAGCCCTTTTCCGCCGCCCAGGTCATCCAGTCCCGGATAAGCCCCGGAGTAAGCTGCCGGAGGATAATACCCTGAAAGCCGGGGAAGGGTTCGATGTGCAGCCGGGTGTCATCCCGGTGTCCCCGCAAATACCGGGCGGATAACGGTTTCTTCCTCACCTGGGTACATTCCCGGACATAGGGGGAACCATCCTTCCAGAAGTCGGCAAGGTATTGTAACAGGGGGGTATCGCCCACATCCGGCGCCGCCTGAGTGAAGCGGATTCCGGGGAGCATGGAGCGGGCGGCTTCTTCGGCGGCATGGCGGCCTGCTCCCTTTCCCTTCACGGGTATTCCGGTTGACCGGATACGGGAGTAATTTCGGGTGGTTTTATCCCAGAACCGGACATACCAGAAATACCCGGCTTTGGTCTGTTTACGGTAAACGCAATAGGGGGCATGGAACGGATGCATATCATCTTCCTTCCCCCAAGGTACTGAGGTATTAATGTACCTCGCAGTGTACCTCGGGGCTTTTCGTGTGATACGCCTTCCGTTTTCGGTCAGGCTAATTCTTTATATGGTAAAGACTTACCAGATGGGCGCGCAGGGATTCGAACCCCGGACATCCACGGTGTAAACGTGGCGCTCTAACCAGCTGAGCTACGCGCCCGGTATGAAAATACCCGCGTTTAGGTGAAGTTGTTCCAAAATCCGGTTGGTGCAGACCAAAGGTCTGATGGAACAGCCTCAGGTAACTTACCATAAAAGGTTCCGTTCCGTCAATGATGGCTGGAAACCCGGTGGATTCCGGCATGATCCGTGTCCGGCTACGGAAACGAAAGGCGGTTCATCTCTCTTGAAATAATTATAGTGTTTTAGTAATATATGATTAATAGGAGATATACTATGCTTGAAGAACAGGTTAAATCCGCTTTGAATAATGTACGGCCTTCCCTCCAGGCGGATGGGGGAGATGTGGAATTTGTGTCTGTTTCCGATGATGGTACGGTTTCGGTAAAACTGACCGGGGCCTGCGGTGGATGCCCTATGGCCCAGATGACCCTCAAGAACGGCATCGAGAACTACCTTAAAAAAGAAGTGCCTCAGGTTACCGCCGTTATCGGTGTTTGAAACGTCAAAAACCTCCGGGGCAGGGGCTTCCGGCAAGGCGGGTCTCCTGCCTTTCAATCAACATGAAGCGTCGCGTCATTGAATAAGCCCCTGTGCTCTTCCCCGGAGACATAAAAAAAGCCGCTACCGGGAGGAGGTACACCGGTAACGGCCCGGGAAAAAAACAGTCCGTAAAGGCGATTTCAAAATTGGCTATATATTCTGCCGGACAGAATTTGTTACTTTAAAAACAACAAGGACCAGATCAGGTTACGTTTTTTTGTGCCTATACTTTTACCGGTATTTGTGGTATAAAATACCATGAATGTTACAAAAAACCGGGTAGTTAGCATTGACTATACCCTCACGGATGAGCATAACAATATTGTTGATTCCACCTCCGGTTCAGAATCCTTTGATTACCTTCATGGGTTCGAAAATATTATTCCCGGCCTTGAGCGGGCCCTGGAAGGGAAAAAACAGGGCGACCATTTTTCCGTAACCATTCCCGCGGCGGACGCTTACGGGGAACGGGATGAGAAACTGATTGTTGATGTTCCCCTGGATCGTTTTCAGGGGGATGGTCCGGTAAAAGAAGGGATGCAGTTTCATGCCCAGACCGCCGAAGGGGTTCGGGTGGTAACAGTTACCAGGGTGGCGGATCAAACGGTAACTATCGACGGAAACCATCTCCTGGCGGGGCTGGAGCTGACCTTTGATGTTACTGTTAACGCAATCCGGGAGGCAACGGCTGAGGAACTGGAACATGGTCACGGGCATGATCATTCCTGTGGAGGCTGTGATTCCGGTTCTGCCGGGTCCGAAGGCTGCGGGGGCTGCTGTGGAAATTGCTGATAGCAGAGCCTCTTGCAAAACTCGGTTAGTGCGGACCTATGGTCCGATGCATCGGCCCTTGCAGTTTTTCGGCCTACGGCCTGTAAAACTGCTATTTTCAGAGGTTGCTCTTTCAAAACTGAAGTTTTGAAAGAGCCTCAGTAGCCCTTCACTTTAACGAGGAGGAGCCGTGGCAGTTCCCGGCTTAAAACCCTTTGATGTTGTTTGTTTCCTTTTAGCCCTGATTGTTATTTTTCTTGCCGTGATTCCCGTATACGGGGGAGCGGGGGATCAGGATGCCATAAGCATCAAGGGTGAAAGCGGAACCTGGGTTTTCCCCCTGGACGCGGAGGAAACCGTGGCAGTACCAGGTCCCCTGGGCGATACGGTGGTGGAGATTCGGGGCGGCCGGGCCCGGGTGCTTGTTTCCCCCTGCCAAAACCAAACCTGTGTGGCCGCCGGTTCCATCCATGCTCACGGTCAGTGGACGGCCTGTCTTCCCAACCGGGTTTTGGTGTCCGTGGAGGGCCGCGGAAAAAAATCCGAACAGGGCGCGGAAATTGACGCCGCCGCCTGGTAGTCCCGGCCTTGCCGGGGAGGAAGCTTACCGGCGGCGGGTATCATGGAACCGCCGGTCCCTGGCCCTTTTGGGCAGTTTTTGTTTTTTCCTCTCCACCCTTGAGTATCTGATCCCCAAGCCCTTGCCTTTTATGCGGATTGGTCTTGCCAATTTGCCCCTGATTCTGGCCCTGGATCTGTTTCCGCCCGGCCCCTTTGCCCTGCTGGTTCTGATAAAAATTAGCGGCCAGGCCCTGATCACAGGGACCCTGTTTTCCTATGTATTTTTATTCTCCCTGGCCGGCAGTTCCGTTTCCGCTCTGGTCATGTACAGCCTGCGCCGTTTTCTGGGAAAAAGCCGGATCGGTTTTACCGGCGCCGGTATAGCCGGGGCGGTTCTTTCCAATCTCGTTCAGCTTGGCCTGGCCCGGACCCTGGTTTTTGGCGAAGGGGTACGGTTTCTGGCGCCCCTTTTTCTCGCGTCGGGGCTGATTTCCGGCGGTGTTTTGGGTTTTTTCTGCGAAACCTTCGCCGCCCGTTCCCGGTGGTATAAGCGCGTTCTGGGGGGGAATACGGCAGACGGTCCTCCTGCCGGATACGGTAATGTTGCGGATGCCGTTCCGGGGCCGGACGCTGCTATGCCGGAACCGTCTGCCGCCGTGGGGCCGGAAGGGAAAGTCCGGGAGTATAAGCCGGCGGGCGGAACAGGGGGCCGGAACCGGGAGGCCCGGCGGCTCAAACGGCGGGAGCAGTGGAACCGTTTATTCCAAAGCCGGGACCTTTTTGCCGCGGGCCTCATCATCATGCTGATCTTTCTTTTTACATCCTCCCTTGTGTTTAAGATCCTGCAATTTTTGTTTTTCCGGCTCCTCTGCTGGCTTTCAGGGAAAAAAAACAGACCCCTTATGACCCTTTTGCTGATGCTGGGTATTGTTGGATGTAATCTGCTGGTTCCCTACGGGAAGGTTCTGATCCAATTTGGCCCTTTGCAAATAAGCCAGGGGGCTCTTCTGTCGGGACTGCGCCGGGCGCTGACCCTGGAAGGGTTGATTATGCTGTCCGGCGCCTTTATCCGTGCCGATATCCGGTTCCCCGGCGCTTTCGGCGCGCTCCTGAGCGAGTCCTTCCGAATCTTCGCCCTTCTTCAGGAGCGGAAAAGATTTGTAAACCGGAAACATGTTATTGAAGGGATTGATGAACTGATGATAGAGCTGGATCAGGACATGGCGGAAGGAGCCCCCGGATATGATACAAACAGCCCCTCGGGGGATTGTCTCCGGTCCGGTACAGGCGGCGAGGCTGAGTCCGGCGGGGAAAAAACCGTTCCGGCGCGGCGGCGTCCCGCTTCCCTGCCGCTTCTTGCCGCTATGATACTGTTAAGCGCCCTGCTTGCTACAGCGGATGAGGGCGCTTTTTTACAATGGGCGGGGCGTATCCTGGGACCTGTCTTGGAATAGTATTGCTCCAGACCTGCCGTCTTATAGGCAGACTCTATTTAGTGCTTGCAAGGTTACCGGATAAGCGGCAGCGAAGCGAAGTTTGACGACCATGTTCGCGTTTGCCGCGCGGAGCTTCATTCGGGGGGCTTACCGCAAACGGGCACGGGCCAGGCCCGCGGCGGCCTCCGGGTAATTGGGACGGATCCGGAGGGCCTGTTCATAAGCCTCAATAGCGGGATTGGCATCGCCCAGGGATTCCCGCACCGTGGCGAGCCGGTACCACCAGAGGGCAAGCCCCGGCTCAAGCCGCACCGCGGTAGTGTAGGCAATATCCGCGTGGTGGTACTGCTGTCTAATCCTGAATATTTCACCAATAAAGAAATAAGCCACCGATATTCGTTCCCCCTGGGGCAGGGCATTGGCATAGCGCTGCATAAAGTTTAGGGAACGGTCATAATCGTCAAGATAAAAATAGGCCTCGCCCATAGTTTCTACGATACGGTATTCATCGGAAAAAAGGCGGAGTCCCCGTTCTCCCCAGGTGAT
>JAISAN010000154.1 GCA_031266635.1 Treponema sp.
GGAAACCGCCCGGCGGGACGGGATCGCCGTCCACAGTTTGGACTATTACCGGGCCCTTTTTGAACTCTGCCGGAACTATCCCGGCGGGGGGCAGGAGGCCCGGCTCTATCTGGCAAGCCACAACGGCGACCCTCAGGCGGCGGTCATCACCCTTTTCCGGGGGGAAGCGGCGGTTTACCTCTACGGCGCCTCGTCGGACCGGAACCGGAACCTCATGGCCCCCTATCTTTTGCAGTGGCGGGCCATGATCGACGCCAAAGCGGCGGGCTGCCGGTTTTACGACCTCTTCGGCATACCCCCCAATGAGGACCCCGGCCACCCCATGGCGGGGCTCTACCGCTTCAAAACCGGCTTCGGGGGCCGGATTATCCACCGGCCGGGGAGCTGGGACCTGGCCTACAGGCCCCTGCGGGCCGGGCTTTTCAGGGCCGCCGAATCGCTGCGGAAGTCCCTGCGGGATACCAAAAAATTACGGAAAAACCGGAATCAGCCATAAGAAGAACTTGTAAACCGATCTTCGGGGAGCGGCCCCCAGGTTGCGTCCTTGCGGTATACCCCGGCAAAACGCTAGAATGGGACTCATGAGCCTTTTTTGCTTTTTGTGGACCCCTTTCTTTTATCTTTTCCGGCGTTCCATTACCGGCGGTGAGGGCGGCGCGGGGGCTGTTATGGCCCTTTTATTGGGGAGCGTTGTGGCGCTCTTTCAGTTTTTTCTTGGTTCCCTGGTGAACCCCGGCGGGTTTGGTTTTTCCCGCTGGGTCAGCGGCTTCGTGGATATTGTGAGCCTGCCGGTTCTTGTTCCCCTGGCCGTGTGTCTGCTGTTTATCCTGTTCCGGGTGTTTGCCGGAACGCCGGATTTTGTCAATTTTACCCTGCTCTGGTTTATCCCCGCCGCGGCCCTCCGCTCGCTGAGCTGGAGCGCCCAAAATGATCCCATCCTGCTGGTGCTGGTTCCCCTGCTCTGGACCGCCATTGCCGTGGGGATTCCGTTTTTTATCAATATTATTGCCAGCGGCCGCCTGCCGGTGATTATTTCCGCCGCCTTCGCCATTCTGGCCATCCCCCTGCTGGCTGCTACCTCTTATTGGGCTTTTTTTTCCCAAAAAACCGCGCTGGGCTTTTGTCTGTTTTTTATCACCCTGGTCCCGGCGGCGTTTTCAATCGTTTTTTCAATGGTAAAAAACGCCTGAACAATCGTATTGCCCCTATAAGCGCCATACCGCGCGGTCTTTCCCAAAGGAAAACCGGAGCGCCCGGAAGAACGCCCCGGAAATCTTCCCCGGATTCTCTGAACTTCACCGGAAGATGCGGATACGGTTTGGCTCCCTGTTCATACCCCGGGAATTTGCTGCGCTTTACGCAAAAAAATCCACCAGGGTAACAGACTGCTATACCCGGCCCGCAGAGCCCAGAACATTCTTGTTTTTATGGGTATAAAGTTTTCTCAACTCCTCCCTGGCGGGCCCCAGGTATTTCCGGGGGTCAAACTCATCCGGTTTTTCCGCCAGCACCTTGCGGATCAGGGCGGTCATGGCCAGACGTCCGTCGGAGTCGATGTTGATCTTACAGACCGCGCTTTTGGCCGCCTTCCTGAGCTGTTCTTCGGGAATACCTACCGAATCGCTCAGTTTGCCGCCGTATTTTTCGATCATCTGGACGTATTCAATAGGAACCGATGATGAACCGTGGAGGACAATGGGGAAACCGGGGAGCTTCTTTTCGATTTCTTCCAGTATGTCAAACCGCAGCGGCGGGGGGATAAGGATGCCGTTGGCGTCCCTGGTACACTGTTCGGGCTTGAATTTGGCCCGGCCGTGGCTGGTGCCGATGGAAATAGCCAGGGAGTCGACGCCGGTCTTTTTTACAAAGTCCTCCACTTCTTCAGGCTGGGTATAGTGGCTGTGTTCGGCGGACACATCATCCTCCACCCCGGCCAAAACCCCCAGTTCCCCCTCTACGGTAACATAATCCTTCCGGGAGTGGGCGAATTCGCAGACCTTTTTGGTCAGGGCCACATTTTCATCGTAGGGCAGATGGGAACCGTCAATCATAACCGAAGAAAAACCTGTTTCAATACAATCCTTGCAGAGTTCAAAACTGTCCCCGTGATCCAGATGCAGGACAACGGGGATGTCGCAGCCCAGTTCGTGGGCGTATTCCACCGCTCCCTTGGCCATGTTTTTCAAAAGATTCTGATTTGCGTATTTCCGCGCCCCCGAGGAAACCTGGAGGATCACCGGCGATCTGGTTTCCACACAGGCCTGAATAATCGCCTGCATCTGTTCCATGTTGTTGAAATTGTAGGCCGGTATGGCATAGCCGCCGCTGACCGCCTTTTTGAACAAATCCCTGGTATTTACCAGACCCAATTCAGTATAACTGGTCATTGTATACTCCTTCGTTTTTTTCAAGAAATTCTGCCCGTCATGGGCTATAAAGGACAGACTCTGAGTTAATATTATGGTATGGGAAAGGCTTGGTCAAGGATACGCGGACAGGATACGCGGATTGCCCTTGATTGACACCCCGCGTCTCATTATCTTGTTCCTATGAGCCGGAGGGTTTTGTTTTTTTCAGGTCTTTTTTGCGCGCTGGTCATTCCGGGGCTTATTTTTTTTGTCCGTCCTCCGGTTCTCGTGGTAAACGATATTCCTTTTGTGAGCCTCTACGGGGCTTCCCGGATAAAACAGCGGCAGATTAGGGCCTCAATCTCCCTGTTCAGAAGGGTAAAGCCGGTAATAGTCGCCGAAAATGCCGGGACGGATATTGTGGTCTTTGCGGTGGAGGCGGCGGATTCCCGGCCCCACTGTGTGATCTTTCCCGCCCGGTATGCCGATGGGGGGCAGCGCTACGCGGGGCAGTTTCCCGAAATCCCGGTGATTATTCTGGATTCAAGGCCCGCGGAAACCCCGGCCGGCCAGGAAGCGCCGGGGGAAGACCAGGGAAAGCTGATCAGGCTTCGGACCCGCCGCCTGGAGGATTTTTACCGGGCCGGGCTCTGCGCGGCGATCATCGCCCGGTCCGGGATGAAACGTTCCGCGGGAAACTCCCCGGAAGAAGGGGCGGCGGATACGGGGGGAGAAATTCTGGTTTTTCAGGAAAAATCCTTCACCCCCACGGATAAAATTGCCTTTTCTACAGGTCTGGAGAGGCAGGGAAACACTACGCAGCCCCATTTCCTGAATTCTCCCGCCGAATATGCCGGGATTCAGGATGCTTCCTGCGCCGTGATAAACGGTTCCGCGCTGGATTTCCTCGACCGGAATCTAAAGATACCAATCATCCTTTTTTCCTGGTATAATCCCGCCATGACTTCCCGGGAAATCCTGCTTGTTTTTGACGATTCCCCCTGGGCTTTGGCGGCGGAAGCGGTTAAGCGGGCGGACCGGGATGAAGGAATAGGGGATATTCCTTCGGACATAGTGTTTCCCGGGGGGAGAATTGCCGATAAAGGATTATTACGGGATTTGAAACGGGCGGCCAGAGGCCCTATCCCGTAACGCCTGGGCGGAAAATTGTGATTTTACCGGGGGTTCCAAACTGAAGTTTTGAAACAGCCCTGTTTTTTATATAAAAAAACACCGGAGAAGGGCTTTGGAGGTTTGACAAAGAATATGCAAAGAAATATAATAGTTCTAAGGATCTGTTAAAGGAGCAAGGGATGAAACATGGCAGTTTCAAAGTTGTATGCCTGATTGTTTGGGCATGTATCACCGCATTATCAGCCTTTGGCGATGAATACACCGTTGATTTGGAATCAATAGTTTTAGAGTCTTTTGATGGGAATTCTGACTATGTCTGGAAAACGGACGCCAGTAAATTCGCCACCAAGACTGACGATGAGACATTCCCCCAAACGATGTATGTTGAAGCGTGGCCAATCGCCGCATTCGGTTATAATCGTGACGGAAAGGATATCAAGAGCCTGGGGATTCATGGCCGTTTTGACCGCCGGGGGTACAACTGGATTGATGTATATCCCACTCTGGCGGCGGACGGGGATGAGGCGGGGCCCACGGAAATACCCATTCCCGGCCGGATTCAGTATCTGGATATGTGGGTCTGGGGTTCAAACCTTAATTTCTACATCGAAGCTTACGTGAGGGATTATCAGGGAGTAGTCCACAATATCCGTTTGGGAAGCGTGGCGTTCACGGGCTGGAAAAATATGCGGGCGGTGATTCCCAACAATGTCCCCCAGTCAAAACGGATTCTTCCCCGTTACGCGGGTTTGTCCTTTGTGAAGTTCCGCATCTGGACCCAGCCGATCGAAAAAGTGGGCGATTTTTACCTCTACTTTAAGCAGTTTAAGGTGCTAACCGATACGTTTGAATCCCTTTTTGACGGCGATGAACTGGCCGATCCCGACCGGGTGCAGGAACTCTGGGCCGGCACTTCCGGTACAAATTAAGGAGTTGGAAATGAAACGATTAATCGCGATTGCCGTATTATTTGCCGCCGCCGGTTTTGTATATGCCCAACAGAGCGGGAACGAAGTTGGTACCGCCAATCCTGAGCGGCTTGGCATTGACGAGGCCCAGCAGCTGTTAAAAGAAGTTTCGGTCGATAAATTTGAACATGACGGCTACTGGCGTTCCACCATGTCCTCGGATGAGGGTTTTACCACGACCCGGCTTTTTGGGGGCGCCCCTGTTGGTAAACAGCCTATCCCGGATGAGGAAGGTTTGGATATTCCCGATAACTACGTGCTGGGTACGCGGGTAGACTTCCTGCGCCGGGGTTATAACAGCTTTACCATCTATCCCATCCGCCCCATTCCCATTGAGGGAATTACCAAAACCATTTCCATGTGGATTGCGGGCCGTAATTTTAACCACGAAGTAAAAATCCTGATCCAGGATTATTTTGGCCGGGATTACGAGATTTATATGGGGCGGCTCAATTTTCAGGGCTGGAAAAAACTGACCGTGGCGATTCCCCCCCAGGCGGAAGACGGCGTGAACGGGGTGGTTCAGCGGAATTACCATTACAATAACCAAATGGGGCTCAAGATCACCGGATTCCGGATCGACTGTGATCCCATGGAAGCCTACGG
>JAISAN010000001.1 GCA_031266635.1 Treponema sp.
TCCACATCTTCCTTAAATACATTGGCGGTCATGGCGACAATGGGAATGGTTTTTCCCTCTGCCGCGGCGGAGGCCCGGATACGCCGGGTCGCCTCGTAGCCGTCCATTTCGGGCATGTGAATATCCATCAGAATAAGGCTGTATTTTCCCGGGTGTTCATTAAACATTTTTAGGGCCTCGGCGCCGTTTTCGGCGCATGTTATAACGATACCCGTATCTTCCAAAAGGGATATAATAATTTCCCGGTTAATCTCTACGTCCTCCACCAGAAGGACCGTATGGCCCGAAAAATCGTTTTTTTCTTCCGTTGGCTTTTTTTCGGCATTTACCGGAACTATGTTTTTGATATAGCCGTTAATACAATCCGTCAGGGCCGAGGGGAAAAGAGGCTTGGGGATAAAACCGTCTACCCCGGCTTTTTTTGCCTCCTCTTCAATGGCCTCCCATTCGCCGGCGGAGATCATAATTACCACCACTTTTTTGCCGAACCGGGATTTGATCCATTCAGTCAGTTCAATGCCGTTTAGTTCCGGCATCCGCCAGTCCGTAAAAACAATGTCGAAGGGAGGCTTACTGTCCTCCAGTATCTTACAGGCTTCCCGGCCGCTGGAAGTAACCACGCAGTTGATTTTCATCTGCTCCGCGTATTCTTTGAAATATTCCAAAACCTCCCAGGAGTCGTCCACCGCCAGAATCCGCAGATTGTTCCAGTTTGTTTTCTCCGGGTCCGCTTCGTCCGGGAGTTTCCCCCGTTCTATGGTGATTTCAAAGCTAAAACCGGAGCCCTTGCCGGGTTTGGATTTTACCCAGATTTCTCCGCCCATTAGTTCTATCATGCTTTTTGAGATCGCAAGCCCCAGGCCGGTTCCGCCGTATTTACGGGCGATGGTTCCATCGGCCTGCTCAAAAAGGGTAAACAGCCTTTTCATTTGTTCGTTACTTATGCCGATTCCTGAATCAACCACATCAAAACGCAGGGTGCAGAGCTTGTTTTTATCGGCGGTTTTCTTTACCGAAAGGCTTATCGTTCCTTCTTCGGGAGTAAATTTGACGGCGTTGGTTAAAAGATTGGTAAGTACCTGGGAAAGCCGCTGTTCATCGGCGATAATCCAGGGGGGCACATTCCGTTCAATACGAACGATAAAATTCTGTTTTTTTTCATCAATTCGGAAACTCATCATGCCGGTTACTTTTTTCAGCATCTTTTCAAAATCAAATTCCGAATAGGAAAGTTCCAGTTTACCTGCCTCGATTTTAGACATATCCAGAATGTCGTTGATAAGCCCCAGCAGGTGGATTGAAGCTTCGTCTATCTTGCCCAGGCAGTATTCCATCCTGCCTGGATCATGGGATGATCGGGCGATGGTGGTCATGCCGATGATGGCGTTCATGGGCGTCCGCATCTCGTGGCTCATCCGGGAGAGGAAGTTGCTTTTTGCCCGGTTGGACTGTTCCGCCAGTTCTTTGGCGGAAATAAGCTCCTGTTCCAGCCGCCGTTTTTCGGTAATATCCAGGGCGATAATCCCGACCCCCTGTTTTTTGGATTCGGTGGTAAAAGCCAATACCGTCAGGGTGCGAAGCTCCCCGTCTTTCCGCACCAGGGGAATTTCGCTTTCATGGTATCCGTGTTCCAGCGCCGCGGGAATGTATTCACCGGTAATTTTCTTGAAAGTTTCATCATCAAAAAGGACGGCCATTCCCTTTTCCATCAGGAGTTCCCGGGGATAACCGGAAATATCCAGTACCCCGTGGTTAATGTATTTGAACTGGCCCTGGGGGGTAACCCAGGAAATATACGTGGGGGAACTGTTGACAATGGAGGACATTCGCCGGAGTTCTTCCTCCGTATCGCTCCTGATAATAAGCCCGGTGATGGTACTGGCGATGAGCCGGACCATCTGAATATCCCCATTGTCCCAGGATTGTTCCTTTTGGTATTGATCGCAGTATAAAATCCCCCAGAAATTTCCATATACATTGATGGGGGTATGGATAAACGCCCTGGGCCCCCGGCCGTCCGGGCTTAGCGCCGGGCTTTGCCCCGTATTGCCGCTGGCCAGATAAAGTTCTCCCCGGGTGATCAGGGCGTCGTAGACGGGGTCTCCGGGGCCGAAATAAACGCGCTGTTTTAACAAAGCGGGGGGGCTGTGTTTACCGTTGAGCCATTCGTATTCAAAATCCAGGGTATTGGTATCCCGCTTGTACCGGGCCAGGGAAACCCTGCTGATCTGCATGAACATTCCGGTCATCATCAGGGCATCATGGATCAGGGTTCCCCGGTCTTCGGAAGAAATAAAACTTTGGGATATGGCGAAAAGGAGTTCCTGCTGGCGAAACCGCTTCTCATGATCGGATTTCGTCCGCTGTAACTGCCCCGTAAGGTTTCTAAAGTGCCGGATCATCAGGATAAAAATAACGGCCAGCAGGATCAGGCCGGTTCCCAGCGCCGCGATTATGATAAAACCCAAAAAACGCCTCGAAATGATAAAACTGGTTTTAGTATACTTTAATTATGGAAAATTGTATATAATGAAGAATATGAAGGCTATATCCACCCCGGTACGGCGGCTTTTTTATAATCTGGGGTTTTTTACCCAGACCCTCAAGGGGGTGGGGGTTTTTATTTTACGGGGTCAGGCGGCGCGCCGGATCCTCATTATGCAGATTTTTTTTACCTTTGTTCAGGCCTGGGGAATATTTTCGCTCCTGGCTATCGGCATCGGGGCGGCGGTTAATGTTATCGGGATTCCCTTTCTGGCGCGGATATCCCAGGAACAGCTCATTTACCCCCTGTTGATAACCATAGTTACCCGGGAATTGGGGCCCCTCCTGGGGGCGTTTATCATTATTGCCCGATCCGCCACCGCCATCGCTACCGAAATAGCGGGGATGGTCATTTCCCATGAGGTAGAAGCTTATATCTCCGTTGGGGCCGATCCCATTGAATATTTGGCGGTTCCCCGTTTTTTGGGGGTTACCATCTCTATGGTGTTACTGAATGTGTATTTCTCAATCCTCGGCCTGGCCGGTTCATTCGCGGTGGCCCAGATCTTTAACGCCATGCCGGCCCAGATCTATTTTGACAATATTCTGCAGCAGCTAAGCATACAGGATATTTTTGTTTCCATTATTAAAAGTCTTACTTTTGGGATGATCATCTCCATAGTGGCGATTACCGAAGGCTTTGCGGTGGAACGGGCCACGACGGAAGTGCCCATCGCGGGGCTCCGGGCGGTTACTTCCGCTTTTGGGAGCTGTATTGTGGTTGATATACTGCTCTCCGCCCTGTATTATATCGTATTAAGGTAGAAACATGGCCGTGATCATTGAGCTGAAAAATGTGTGGTTTTCCGCCCAAAGCCGGATCCTGGCCCGGAATATCAATTTTGAGTATGAGGAAGGGAAAACTACCGCCCTGATAGGGCCCGCGGGGGGCGGAAAAAGCACCCTGCTAAAACTTTCCGCCGGGCTCCTGGTGCCGGATCAGGGGGAAGTGCGGTTCCGGGGCAAGGATGTTTTCAGGATGAACCGGAAGGAGAATCTGGAATTCCGGCGGGAAGGGGCGGTGGTGTTTCAGGATTCCGCGCTCTGGGCAAATCAGAATCTTTTTCAGATCTTGGAGCTTCCCCTGCGGCTCCATTTTCCCGGTATGACCGCACGGGACCGGATGCGGCGGATTGAGACGGTGGTGTCCGAGGTAGGCTACCGGAAGGAGCTCAATGTCCGTCCGGCCCAGCTTTCTATGGGGGAGCAGAAGCTGCTGGCCTTTGCCCGCGCTTTGTTGTGTCATCCCCGGCTTTTATACCTGGATGAATGGACCGAATCCCTGGACAGCACCGCAGCCCAGCGGCTTATCGGCCTGGTGAAACGTTGTCAGCGGGAAGGGAATACCGTTATTTTTGTCAGCCATAATTTAGCGGTTATTAGTGAGCTGGCCGATCATATCGTGATGATCCTGGGAGGGCAGATTTTCCTCAAGGTTACCAGGGAACAGATAAACAGCGATGAAGATTTAATGAGATACGTTCAAAAGGGTATGGGCGCATGAAATTTACCGTTCGTTTTGCCGATCAAATTGTAGGTCTCCTGATTATCCTTGCCGTGGGAGCGCTGATTTTTGTGGTTTTTATGCTTGGTTCCAATCAGCGCTGGTTTTCCCGGGATTATCAATTCAAGTCCTATTTTAATTCCGCTTCGGGCCTGAGCAAGAATATGGCGGTTTTGTACAAGGGGTTTACCATCGGCCATGTTAAATCCTTTGATCTGACCGATGATGACCAGGTGGAAGTGTGGTTCACCATTTTTGACACCTATATTTCCCGGGTTCGTTACGGTTCGGTGGTGGAGGTGATCCAGAATCCCATCGGCCTGGGGAATCAGTTTTTCTTTTACCCCGGACAGGGGGAGGAGCAGGTCGGCGAGGGGGAACTTATCCCGGCGATCGGTTCACCGGAGGGGAAGTGGTTCCTGGCCGAGAAGTTTGTGTCTATTCCCCAGCACGATGACAGTATCAGTATCATTATGAACCGGCTGAACAATATTCTGGCCCAGGTGGAAGAGGCTTTCGCGGGAACCGATCAGACTACCCTGGGCCGCGCCCTGGGGAACATGGAAGAGGCGGTGGCGGGGATTCAGGTTCTGCCGGAAAAGCTTGATGAATTTCTGGAAATGCTGAACACTATTGTCGTTCAGCTTGAACCGATCCTGGCCGATCTGAATACTTTTTCCTCCAGCCTGGTTGATCCGAATGGTACGGTTTCCGCCATTCTGGATTCCGGCGGCGATGTGTATACCAATCTGGTCGATTCTCTGGAGTCCGTGTCGGGAATCCTGCGGAATCTGGAAAAAACCAGTGAATTTATTCCTCCCCAGCTTCCCCAGGTGGCGATGATTCTTTCGGACCTGCGGACGGCTCTTAAAACCGCGGAGGATGTGCTGGTCTCCCTGACCAATAATCCTCTGCTGAAAAACGGCGTACCGCCGCGGGTCGAAACCCGGACCGGGGGAACCAGCCCGAGGGACATTTCGTTTTAAGATTAATATGGGGGCGTAAAAATTGAAATTTTGGAAAGCCGGGAGGGATAGTACGAAAATGGAGACGGCGGGCCGGATCTTTGTATTTCTTGGGGCGCTGTTTTTTGTTTTTTCCTGTTCAACCGCTCCGAAACGGCCGGTGGAGATTTTTGAACTGCGGCGCATGGCCGAATCCCAGATGGAACTGGCCAACAAGGCGGCGGATCAGGGAAATTATGAAACCGCCCTCCTTCTGTTGAACGACGCCTGGCGTATCGCCGTCAGCGCCGATGCTCCGTCCCTGCGGATCAGGACGGAGCTTTCCCGGGGCAATGTGCTTTTTTCCCTGGGCCGTAGCGAAGAGGCTTCTCTGGCCTGGAATACCGCCCTGGCGGAGGCGGAAAAATCCGGCAGTCAGGAGCTTGGTTCTCTCAGCCGGATTCATATTGCCAGGGGCCTTATTCTTTCCGCCGGGGAAGAAGGGGAAATTGCCCCGGCCCTACGGGAGGAAATTGGCCGGGAATTGGGCCGTATAAAATCCGATAATTTTTATGTCGCCTTCGGCTGGGTAGTAGCCGGTCTTGCCGATAAGAAGCTGGGCCGCTATGAGGATGCGGAAGCTTCGGTCAGAAAGGCCCTGGCTATCCATGAAAAAGACCGTTATCTGGAACAGGCCGCCTATGACTGGTACCTTATCGCTTCAATCCGTTCCGCCGCGGGCCGGTATCCCGCCGCTCGGGAAGCTCTCGAATCGGCTATCGCCCTGGATCGCCGGGCGGAGAATTCCTGGGGCCTGGCAACGGATTGGCGGGCCCTGGGAGATGTGTTGAAAAAAGCGGGCGATTCCGCGGAATCCGAAGCCGCGTACCGCCGGGCCGTGGAGATATTCCGTTCCCTGGGTATGGACGAAACCGCCGAAGAAGCGGAGAGCCGCATTATACCGCCCGCGCCGTAGCCCTGCGCAGTCCGCTCTTGACAGGGCGCTAATTCTCCTTTATGTTACTATACATAGTAACATAAAGGAGAAACCTATGGCGCAAAAAATCCCCACCCGGCTTTATCTTTCGGAAGATGAAATCCCCAAATTTTGGTATAACCTTCGGGCGGATATGACGGAAAAGCCCGACCCCATCCTCCATCCGGGAACCCTGAAACCCGCCACGGCGGCGGATCTGGAACCGGTGTTCTGCAAAGAACCGGTGAAACAGGAACTGGATGATGCCACCCGGCTCATTCCCATCCCCGAGGGCATTCAGGAATTTTACCGGGCTTACCGGCCCGCGCCCCTGATCCGGGCCTATTTTCTGGAGAAGGCCCTGGAGACCCCGGCGGAGATCTACTACAAGTTTGAGGGAACCAATACCTCCGGTTCCCACAAACTCAACTCCGCGGCGGCCCAGGCTTTTTACGCCCGGGAAGAGGGCCTCAGCTCCCTGACCACCGAAACCGGGGCAGGGCAGTGGGGGACCGCCATGGCCATGGCCTGCGCCTTTTACGGCCTTAAACTTACGGTCTATATGGTAAAAGTCAGCTCCGAACAGAAACCGTACCGGAAGGCCCTGATCGAAACCTACGGCGCGGAATTGATTCCCTCACCCTCGAACACCACCGAATCGGGGAAAAAAATTCTGGAGAAAGACCCCAACACCGGCGGCTCCCTGGGCTGCGCCATTTCCGAGGCGGTGGAACGGGCGGTAAAAAGCGATAAATGCCGTTACGTATTGGGGAGCGTTCTCAACCACGTATTGCTCCACCAGTCCGTTATTGGCCAGGAGGCCAAGGCCGCGCTGGATAAATACGGCGTCAAGCCGGACATTATCATCGGCTGCGCCGGGGGCGGCTCCAACCTGGGGGGCCTTATCGCCCCATTTATCGGCGAGAAAATCACGGGGAAATCAAACACCCGGTTTATCGCGGTGGAACCCGCCTCCTGCCCCTCATTTACCCGGGGCCGTTACGCCTACGACTTTGGCGACACCGCCAAAACCACGCCCCTTATGCGTATGTATACCCTGGGAAACGGCTTTATTCCCTCCGCCAACCACGCCGGAGGGCTGCGTTACCACGGTATGAATTCGGTCCTGTCAAAGCTCTACAAGGACGGCTGCCTGGAGGCCCGTTCCGAGGTTCAGACCGGAGTTTTTGACGCGGCGGTTCGCTTTATGAAGGCCGAAGGAATTCTCCCGGCCCCGGAATCTTCCCACGCCATCAAAGCCGCCATGGACGAGGCGCTGGAGTGCAAGCGGACAGGAGAAAAAAAAGTGATCCTCTTTGGTTTAACCGGCACGGGTTATTTCGATTTAACCGCCTACATGGCCTACAACACGAAAACCATGACCGATCACATACCCACGGATGCCGAACTGGAACAGGGCTTCGCCAGTCTGCCGGACATTCCGCAGAATAAATAGGGCAGGTCTGGTGTTTCCAGACTTTAGGGACCCTCTAAAAACTGAAGTTTTTAGAGGGTCCCTTTGTTCATTCGTGGCGATGTTTTGCATCACGGACAAAGTCTTTCCGTAGCATCGCTTCCATAGGAAGTGCGACCAGGGACGACAAAATGTGGCGGAGGTTTGGATAGGACGCTGCTTTCGCGGCAATCAACATACCGCGCCCTTAGCGTTGCGTAAGCAACTACTTTGCCACGCGGTATGTTGTTCTCATAAGGTATTGGTCTCGAGTTTAATACCATCATGACCGCGGCAGAGCTCAGACCGAAGGTCTGACGGGGTATTAAACCCTCGCCACGAATAAAAAAGTGGGAATATTCAGACCGAAAGTCTGCGCGCAGTGGAATGTCTTGGGCACACCACACCCTGGGCAGGCTGCCAGCCCAGGGTGTCCGACAAAAGGCGCAGTCAGGCTGCCGGCGGGGGCCTTAATGGGCGGGGCGGATAACCGGGTCTTTGGGATCGTTCCGGGCGAAGGCACAGGCACGGCGGGCGGCGTCGGCGGGCAGGGTCGCAAAAGAGCAGTAGTCTTTCATTTCAATTTCGTCCACCATGCGGCTCGGCACACCCCCGGCGCGGGTGAGGAATTCCGCCACATCGCGGGCATTGGCCCCATGGCGGCGGCCCAGGCCCACATAGACCCGGGAAAGATCCCGGTTCTCGCCGCTGTCAAAGGCCGCCGTCCGGCTCCGCCCCCGGACTCCGCCGCGGCTTGCAACATGGCCGCGGCCTGCTCCGGCCCGGGCGGGCCCGTTCCGGTATGCGGTGCGGCCAGGGCGGAGGCGGTCCTTCCGGGCCTCGTAAAAATCTTCCTCGGAAAATTCCGTTACCGCGCTGTAGCGGGAGGGATCCAGCAGTTCCCCGTAGGCCAGAGTAACCAGGGCCTCCACCGCCCGTTCCGCGCCGATCCGTTCCACCAACTGGCGGCAGACCTTGGCCAGGAAGGGGGAGGCTACCGCGGAATCAAGGCCGCCGCTTTCCGGGAAGGGCGCCGCCGGGATCGCCGGGGCCTCCCCTTCGAGAGGCTGCCCCGCAGCCGCCGCCGCAACGGGATCAGGCGGCGCGGAAAAATCCACCGGCGGCGTAACGGGATCAGGCGGCGCAGAAAAATCCGCCGCGGCAGCAGCGTCCTGGGGTAACGCGGCGGCTTCGTCTTCGGGAAGGACGGCGCTGACGGCGGCCACAATCCGGGAGCGGACCGCCTTCATCACCGACTTCACCGAAGGAACCTTCATCCAGGTGATGCCGCTACCCAGGGTTCGCTCCATGCTCCGGGAAAGCTGGGCGATGCGGCCCCGTTCCGCGGGAAGGGCCAGGCTGATGGCCCGGCCCCGGCGGCCCGCCCTTCCGGTCCGGCCTATCCGGTGGATGTACGTTTCCCGGTCGTTGGGAAGATCCCAGTTGATCACATGGCTTAACCGTTCAATATCGAGCCCCCTGGCCGCCACATCGGTGGCAATCAGGATGGTGGTTTGCCGGGCCCGGAAGCGGCGGAGGGTCCGTTCTCTGGCCTCCTGGTTCAGGTCGCCGTGGATCGCTTCCGCGGGGTAGCCGCCCTCTACCAGGCGGCGGGCCAGTTCATCGGCTCCCACTTTGGTAGCGCAGAAAACAAGGCCGTAAAAATCCTCGGCGCCGTCGATGAGCCGCCGCAGGGCCTCCAGCCGGTCCTCTCGTTTGAGGATTAGGTAACACTGATCCACCGCGGGCTTTTCGTCCTCCGGCGCGGCGTCCTCCAGAATTTCCACCTCGCCAATGTATTCCCGGATCACCCGGAGGATGGTTTCCGGCATGGTGGCGGAAAAAAGAGCCACCCGGCGTTCCGGCTTTACCGCGGCGAGAATCTTTTCCACGTCTTCAAAAAAACCCATGTCCAGCATCTCGTCCGCTTCGTCCAGGATAAACCAGTCCAGGGCGGAAAGATCCAGGGCCTTCCGTTCCATCAAGTCCATCACCCGGCCCGGAGTCCCCACGGCGATTTCCGTTCCCCGCTTAAGGTCGAGGATCTGGTTTCTGATGGATGCGCCGCCGTAGACCGCCGTGATCCGGGGCCAGGGGCCGGAAACCAGAGATGCGATTTCCCTGGCCACCTGGAGAGCAAGTTCCCGGGTGGGGGTGAGGATCAAGGCCCGGGGCGCGTGCCCCCCCTGGGTGATCTTTTCAACCAGCGGTATGCCGAAGGCGGCGGTTTTTCCCGTGCCGGTCCGGGCTTTAACAATGAGATGCCCCGAATCCGCGAGCAGCCGGGGCAGGGCAATGGCTTGAATGGAACTGGGGCTGCTAAAACCCTTGCGGGCCAGAGCCCCCAGCATAGCTTCGGACAGGCCGAAGGAAGAGAACGGTAGGTCGTTGGTCGTCATAAATTCCTTACTTGTGAACAGCATAAAGTCCGGGGGAATAATTGTCAAGGAACCACAGGATTGACAACGAAGGGAAAACAAGGGTAATCTGGGTTAGTTTCATCGAACCGGCGGTACGCGTCAGCCGGGTTTTGAAACAACTTCCGCGTATCAAAATCTTTATTAAGGAGTAAAAACGTGATTAAACAGCGAAGCTTGGTGCTTTACATCCTGTTTTCCATCATTACCTTTGGCATTTACAACCTGTACTGGATTTACAAGCTGGCAAAAGACGTAAACGTCATATGCAAAGAGGACGGCAAAAAAACCGGCGGTCTCTTGATGTATCTCTTTGTAGGTCTCATAACTCTGGGGATTTACGTCTGGATCTGGTTTTTTATGCTGGGTGACCGCCTGCAGGACAATGCGCCCCGTTACGGGCTTAACTTCAAGGAAAGCGGAGGGACCGTGCTTTTATGGGCCCTTCTGGGTTCTTTCATCATCGTGGGCCCCTTTATTGCGCTGCACATCATTATCAAAAACACCAACGCCCTGGCTGAGGAATACAACAAGAAAGACCCGTCCGGGAACCCCTAAAAACCGGGCGCCGGGCCTTTGGCCCCGTTTCTCCGGGGAAATCTCTGAAAATCCAGCCGGGTTTTCAGAGATTTCCCGTTGGGCTGCCCGGAGCCCGCCTTTTTCTTGCCTTTTTCCCGTTTTTTTGCGATATTTATAGAAAGCATTAAGGGAACCTCTGAAAACTTCAGTTTTCAGAGGTTGGTTGATTTCTCCAGGCTGTTTTTGAAACAGCCCCGATTGTTTTAAAAACAGCCGGTTTTTATACGACATATCATCAACGCAAAAAGGCGGACTCTATGTCAGAACAAAGCATGGTGCCTATTGATCAGTTGCTCCCGAACAAGCTGCCCATGGTGGCCCTCATGGGCCGTCCCATTTTTCCGGGGATTTTCACCCCGATCATGATTGGGAACCCTATGGACGTGAAGGTGATTGACGACGCGGTGGCGGGGGACGCGCTTATTGGCCTGGTAATGTTGGCCAACGAAACCGAAACTCCGGTCATCGGGGACTTATACAAGGTGGGAACCGCCGCCAAGATCGTCAAGAAGATCAACCTGCCCGACGGGGGGGTGAATATTTTTATCTCTACCCTGAAGCGGTTCCGGATTAAAAAGACCCTTCACGCCTCCAACCCCATTGTGGCGGCAGTGGAGTACCTGGAGGACGAGGAGGATGGCACCAGCGAGGTGAAGGCCCTGACCCGGGCCCTGATTAGTGAAATGAAGCAGATCTCCGAAAACAACCCCCTTTTTTCCGAGGAGATGCGGCTCAACATGATCAACATCGATCATCCCGGCAAGATCGCCGACTTTATCGCCAGCATCCTCAATATCGACAAGGCGGAGCAGCAGAAAATCCTCGAAGTCCTCAACGTCCGCAAGCGGATGGAACAGGTGCTGGTCTTTATCAAAAAGGAACAGGAACTTTTGCGGATTCAGAAAAAAATTCAAAAAGAGATTAATGAAAAAATCGAAAAATCCCAGCGGGATTATTTTTTGAAGGAAGAACTCAAGGCTATCAAAACCGAGCTGGGGATGACCACCGACGCGAAAAGTTCCGACTACCAGCGCTTTAAGGAAAAATTCGATGCCTTTAAGTTTGAGGGGGAGCTTAAGGAAACGGTGGAGCAGGAACTGGAAAAGTTCAACCTGATGGAACCGAATTCCGCGGAATTTGTGGTAACGCGGAATTATCTTGACGTGATTGTAAGCCTGCCCTGGAACGAACCTGAGCCGGAAAAATTTGATCTCAAGCGGGCACAGGAAATTCTGGAGCGGGATCATTACGGCCTTAAGGACGTGAAAAGCCGGATTGTGGAATACCTGGCGGTGCGGAAGCTGCGGAAGGATACCAAAGGGTCTATTGTGTGCCTGGTGGGGCCCCCCGGCGTGGGGAAGACCTCGGTGGGCAAGTCCATCGCCCGGGCCCTGGGAAAGCAGTTCTTCCGGTTTTCCGTGGGGGGTATGCGGGACGAGGCGGAGATCAAGGGCCACCGCCGGACCTACATCGGCGCCATGCCGGGGAAGATCATTCAGGGACTTAAAATTGTGAAGACCCGGGACCCGGTGTTTATGATCGACGAGATTGACAAGATGGGGGCCAGTTTTCAGGGAGACCCGGCCAGCGCCCTTCTGGAAGTGCTGGATCCGGAGCAGAACAACAGCTTTCGGGATCATTATCTGGATCTTCCTTTTGACATTTCCCATGTGTTTTTTATCGTTACCGCCAACACGCTGGATACGATCCCGCCGCCCCTGCTGGACCGGATGGAGATCATTGAGCTGCCGGGCTATATTGACGAGGAGAAACTGGAGATCGCCAAACGTTACCTTGTTCCCAAAAGCCTGGAAAAAAACGGCCTGAAAAAAAGCCGGGTTCGCTACACAAAAGACAGCCTGCTCCACATTGCCTCAGGCTACGCCCGGGAGGCGGGGGTGCGGAACTTTGAGAAAAATCTGGACAAGATACACCGGAAACTGGCCAGACAGATTGTGGAAGCGGAAGAGGCCGCCGGTGAAGCCGGGAAGGCGGCCCAGGGTGATTCCAAAAAATTCGCCATCGACAAAAAGCTGATTGAAAAACACCTGGGCAAGCCCCTGTTCCCCGAAGGAGATGTTAAAAAAGCCGACCGGCCCGGAATGTCCGTGGGCCTGGCCTGGACCAGTATGGGGGGCGATACCCTGGTGATCGAGGCCAGTTCCGTTCCCGGCAAAGAAGGATTCACCCTCACCGGCAAGATGGGGGACATTATGAAGGAATCCGCAGCTATTGCCATGACCGTGGCCCGGAAGCTCGCGGTGGAACAGTACGGCCTTGAAACCGCATGGTTCGAGAAGAACCACATCCACCTCCACATCCCCGAAGGCGCCACCCCCAAGGACGGCCCCTCCGCGGGGATCACTATGGCTACGGCGCTCCTGTCCCTCCTGCGGGGCAAAATTATTACCGGCCAATTGGTGATGACCGGGGAACTTTCCCTGACCGGTCAGGTTCTGCCCATCGGGGGCCTCAAGGAAAAGACCATCGCCGCCCGGCGCAACAAGGCCCGGCATATTATTATCCCCAAACAGAACCTGCGGGACCTGGACGAGATTCCCGACTATGTAAAAAAAGGCGTCGAGTTCCATCCGGTGGAACGGTTCGATGAGGTGCTGAATCTGGCTTTACCGGATTAGCGGGAGGAGGCGAAGCCGAACCTTCGGTTCGGGGGAGTTTTCTTATCTACAGGAATTCGCGGGTTCCGGGCTTTAGCTGCCGGATTTTTCCAGTATAAAATACTGATCCGGCACCGGCCCTTCCATCCAGAGCGCGTTGAGCATCAAGAACGCGGGCAGTATGAGTATGCCAAACGCGTAACCAATAACAACGGCCACCTGATTGGCCGTTTTGGTTTCCGTCTGCAAATTTCGCTGCACGGGTTCATAACCCTCTTTCTCGATTATCACCTGGTACTTTTTCCCGGCGCTGTTTTTGACTTTATAGTCGTTTATCGGCGTGGCGCCGATTATTTTCCCGTCCAGCACAACCTGCGCGCCGGGAACATTGGTGTTGATATTGACCAGCGTAGTTGTCTGGCAGGCCGAAAAAAACGCCGCGATCACCGCGACGCTTATTATTTTATTCATCATAACCTCCTTGTATTTTCCATGGGCTGTATGGATTGAAACATCTCTTCATAGATTTTTAACATTTCGGGATTTACCGTTTCCGTGTCAAGGAAAAGTTCGATCATAAAATACTGCCGGGGATACCGGTGGTATAAAACCTTGATAATATAGAGGGATTTATCCCCCGGTTCGTATAACAGATTCATTGCAAGGAACCTGAATTCCCCCTGCACCGCTTCATGCGCCGTAACTGAATCAACACGGTAATACCGCGCCAGATTTTCGCGGTATTCATACATAAGCTTCGCCGGATCGTCCTGATCCCTGTCGGGGTTGACCTGATTCATCCGGGAAATAATCATCGTCGCCCCGGAACCGGGGTCAAGAAATTGATAGCAGGGAAAATCGGCAAACGGAAGAATGGGAGGAAATTCGGCGGCTAAATCCCGAAGCTCCCGCAGCTGGGCCGGGCTTGCCGCTTCCATGCCGGAGGGAATTTTCATGCCTATTTCAAGATCGGGAAAGGGGGTAAAATTTTTCCGGGGTTCGGGATCCGGCCTTGTGCAGGCTGAACAGACAAGGAGAAGAACGGAAATGCGCAAAACAAAAAAATGTTTCATCGATTAATTTTCCGCATCCAGCCGATCCCGGTTGGCAAGGTTTTCGAGAAATTTGTCCCGGTAGAGTAAAAACCGCTTTGGCGGAGTGTATTGATACTCCTTTCCGTCAATCAGGGCGTTCAGAGTGATAGAGGCCGAACGGAGAACGGCCAATAGGTCATCACCGTCAAGAATCGAGGTGATGCGGGTCTGTTGATGTTCAACGTTGTGGAAAAGAAGGCTTATATCGCGGACAGCATAGGGAATCCCGTCAGCCGTGAAATAAAGGACCGACGGCAGAGCCGGGGGGGATATGTCCGTTTTGCCGGCGGCGGTAAATGAGATATTACATACGGCACCGGATCCCGGCTCATGCCGGTAGGTAATGTCGCATATCGCGGAGACGCTGTTCTTGCCGATCTCCCATTCCATCATGGGGAAAAAATACTGCGTGGCTCCCGATTCGGTGGCAAAGGTTATCAGGGAGGGAGCGGAAGATGTGCAGGCCCCCAGCAGCAATAAAAGAGCGGCGGCCCGGAGGCTCCATTTTTTAACCCCGGCTTGCGGATTTGTTTGCATCATGATCATATCCCGTAAAAAGGTATACGGGCCATAAACCCGTATACCGGCAGTTCAATTAATTGCCTGTAACGATGGTGGTTATTTTGACCTGCGCGAGGGTCGTTTCAACACGCTGTTCTACGGTGGCAATTCTGGTAACCCCGCCGTTTGCGGCGGCGGTGGACAGGGACATATCTCCCTTGGTTACTATATAGCCTACACCCGGAATGAGTGTAACGACAGCGGTTGCTTCCCCGGTTTTTGGTCCCACCGGATTATCGGTAATGGAAACCGGAGTCGTAATTGTGGAACAGGCCGCCAGTGATAAGGCCGCCAGCGCCAAAACAGCAAAAACAAATTTCTTCATATCGGTTCTCCTTGTTTTTTACCGGACTACTGACCGGTTACGATGGTGGTATACGTGATAGTTCTCAGAAAAACTTTGTTTACCACTTCGGTACGAATATCCACGGTAGCGATCCGTGAAATCCCGCCGTTCTGGGCGGCTTTGTAGGCGCTGGCGTCAATCGAATAGTTGAACGGAAAAACGCCAAGTATTATCGTTACCGATTCGGATTGTTCACCGACTTTTGTGCCAACAGGGTTGTTGGAAACATCGACAGGCGCGGTAACCGTGGTGGTACACGCCATGAACATGAAAAGGGCCAAAATAGCCGCAAGAACAAAAACGCTTTTTTTCACAGGTTCCTCCTTTTACTCGCCGGTTACAATGGTCGTGTAGGTTACACTGAAACCAAGGATGCTTTTGACCCGCAAATCGACCGTTGCGATCCGGGTAATACCGCCGTTCTTTGCCGCGGTCTGCAGACTATAATCCGCATTTCCGCCCAACGCGCCGCCGAAATTAAGGGTTCCCGACGCCTCGCCGACTTTTGTTCCTACCGGATTGTTGGTAAGATCAACCGGCACGGTGGTTGTACATCCGGCTATTGCCATAACAACCAGAGCTGTGAGAAAAACCGGTACGATTTTTTTCATAAAATCCTCCTGTTAGAAAATAAAATAAACAGGGATACTCCCTGTAACGCACAATGGGAAAAAATAAAAAGCCGGAATATTCCGCTGACGGATATTCCGGCGTGGATGGAAGATGAGAAAAATTAAAAATTATGGTTTTGGCAAAATTTACACGG
>JAISAN010000185.1 GCA_031266635.1 Treponema sp.
AGAATTTGACCGACGAAGAATATTGGGTAGAAATTCAAAAAAATAATGACTGTCCAAAAAATTATATTTATGAAATTTTGGGGAAATGTTATAGAATTAAAACATATTATATCGCGGAGGCAAGTTTTTCAGGTGAATTAACAGAGACGGAAGGATATATTTATTTTATAATAGGGAATTTGAAAGAATCCCATAAACAATTTACAAAATTTGAACTATTTGATATTGTTGCCGAGGTAAACCCCTACATTTCCGAATATGATGAAAAGTATGAATATATAATACTATTGGAAGGAGAAACCAGTGGAGAAGATATACTTGGGTATTTTTATATGAATGCCAATATGGATGCGCTCTATTTTGCGGCAGAAAATGGTTTTTACAGCGGGAGGAAATAAGGAAGATAGTAGTCTTGTAATAAATTTATAAACATGCTATTAATAATGGGAAAGTCTCTATTTGTAAGGAGGAATTCGATGAAAAAGTTTTTTTGCCCTATCGCTGTGATTCTTGCTCTGTTGCCCCTGACCCTTTCGGCTCAGGAATTTAATCCTGTCAGGGGTCCCCTTGAAGGGGTCTGGAAAATAGAGGATGAAGAACTAATCATCTTTACCGGTAATTTAATGTTGCATAAAAATATATGGTCTTCTTCCTACGATATTACGCCGGGTATAGTATATGAAAACGGCAAAGCCTTCGGTCCGGCAGAATCGAATGAGACACCGACAGAATATGAGGTCATGTTCAATTATGAGCTGTCGGAAAACGCCCTTAAAATTATTGTAGAAGGAGATGAACTAATCTGCCCAAAATCCCCGGATGATATACTGCAGAACAAGGGGCCCCTGGAAGGAATTTGGACGGGCACAATTTCCGATTCAGATACAACAGAGACGTTAATCTGGATTATCATCGGTGAATTGTTGATAGAGGCGACTGAAACTGATTCTTACACCAATTACGGAGGAGCCCTTGAGTTTATTTATTCTGATTTGGATAATACGCTTACCGCCCTGGGCGAAGCCATTTCCTGCGCGGTTTCAGGAGACACAATGACCATAACCAATGATTTCCAAACAGTTGTGTTAACCAGGGGAAAATAGGAACAGGGAACGCAGGGGCGCCTGGCGCCATTTGCGTTCTCCCCTTCCGGCCGGGTTCCGCAACCAGAACGTCATGCAAAATGTGCCTAAAAACAATAATGTATAAAAAATTATACGGTTGAGAACATAAGGACATGAAAAGTATGGAAAATAAATTATTGACAAGGCATAAAAAATCGTTTATAGTATATGCATAGGGGGTAGTTTAATGAGAACTACTTTAGATTTAGATAAAAAATTATTGGATGAAGCAATGAAATGGACGGGAGCAAGCACAAAAACATCTGTTATACATGAGGCTCTAAAAGAAATAATAAAAAATAGAAAACGCCTTAGACTCGTAGAAATGGCGGGGAAGGTTAAATTGGAGGCAAATGTTGATGTAACGAGAAACAGAATATGAATTATATTATTATTGACAGTTGCGTTTGGATAAACTATTTTAGGAACAAAATTAATTTTAAAGAAATTTCTCAATTATTGATTGATAATTTAGTACTGACAAATAAGATTATATTATCTGAATTGATTCCATCTGCTATGGTGAATAAAGAATATGATTTTATTGATTGTCTTTCCGGAATAGATATTGTACCTCTTGATATAGATTGGGATGAAATAATTGGAATTCAATATCAATGTATAAAGACAGGAATTAACAAATTAGGATTATTAGATATAGTAATAGCACAAAATGCAAAACAAAATAATATCGAAATATTTTCCACGGATAAACATATGATATTGTTAAGTAACAAGATGGGAATTAATTGTAGAATAAAATAGTCGAACTGCGCATAAGGACCGATACATAGAATTTTAAAAGTTACCCAGGTACTACTTAATCTTTTTCAGCGTAGTCAACGCTTCCGCCCCCCGGACGGTATCGCCGGGCTTAAAGTTTCTGCCGTCCGGCAGGGACATCAATTCCGTTTCCACGCAGCCCAGGATGGCGTCAAAGAAGGGGGAGAGCAGGGGCAGATCGGCAACGGGGCTCCGGGGGTTTGTCATCCGCGAGTAGCGGGAAGAATAGGCGGAAAGAAGCCCCCGGTCGGCCCGGTTTTCCGCGTAGAGCCGCCAGAGATACCAGGCGGCCCCCGCGCGGAGGACCTGCTCTTCCGGCCGGGGCGGGGTTTGGGGCCATTCGATGGCGTTTATATCCTGGGTGTAGGGGATGAAGCTCCGTTCCAGCAGGCGGCTAAAGAGTTCCGCCGGGGGAAGGTCCCTGCCCGCGGTGAGGAAGCGGAACAGGTCCGTACCGCTCCTGGTCAGCTCGATCAAATCCTCCCAGCTTATGCCCCGCTGTTCCAAAAGTTCCGCGGTTTTGCCTTCGGCGGCGGGAGCGTTCCTGAGTTCCCAGGCCAGGTCCCGGTTTGGGCCGTAGGTTTCCCGGTATACCGGGGGCAGGTCCCCGGCAAAGGCGGTGTCAAATGCCCCCGCCGCTTCCCCGTAGCGCCGGAGTTCCATCAACGCGCGGCCCCGCTCAATTTGCAAAGCCGCCGCCGGGGAAAGTGAACCCTTCGGCGGCAGGGCCGTTCCGGCGGCAGGCCCCGCTATCCGCAATTCCCGGTCAATCAGGGCCAGCCGCTTGGATAAATCTCCTTCGAGCCGCGCGGCGAGGATCAGGGACTGGAGGTTTCCCGGCGAAAGGGATTGGGAATTTTTCAGCTCCCTGGCCGCTTCGCCGGGTCTGCCCTCGTGCAGATACAAGCGCCCTGACCAGGCCGCCAGGGCGGCGCTGTATTCCGGGTCCACGGAGGGGACTTTTTCCAGCTCGGCAATTTTGGCCCGGATCGCCGCCGGAGGGGTCCGGTTCTCCGGGGAAGGCCGGTCCAGGCGTATGATCATTTCTTCCAGTTCCGCCAGTTCTCCCCGGCGGGCGGCCTCCGGGGTTTCTATCCGCAGGTCCTTCCCCAGGGACTGGCAGGAAAACAACAGGATGAACAGGACGCCCGTGGAGAAAAAAATTTCGCCGCTTTTCATGGTCCGTTTTTTCAAACCCATGCTTTACTCCTATTTAAACTGCCACCGGTACAGCTTGTTATCCAGCCCCACGCCGGTACATTCAAGTTTGCCGTCGCCGTTGAGATCGCCGAAGAAGGGCCGCCCCCAGACGGGCAGGGGGAATCCGTTCAGGGAGCTGAAATTCCGGGTATACCCGTGCAGGGCGTTTCCGTCGCCGGTAACAAAGATCTCGGGTATCTTGTCGCCGGTAACGTCACGGGCGGTAATATACCCTTCTTCCTTCACCGAAAGGCGGGGAATCCGCTGGTACAGAACCGTTCCGTCAAGGCTTACCTGAAACAGGGTTCCGTCGGAGGAAACCAGCCAGAGAAAATCCCCGTCAAATATGGGCTGCTTGAAGAAAACTCCCTCCAGTTCCAGCGGGAAGGGGGGGATGAACGCGGCATCTTTATCAAAAACCGACAATTCCCCCGCCTGGGTGATAAAGGCGGTGAGGACCTCATTGTCCCGGAGAAAAACCAGGGGGGAGCCAAAGGCGATCCCCGGAACTGAAACGGGCCAGCCGGACAGGGGCTTTCCCGCGGCGTCAAGAAGCCATATTTCGCCGAAGAAACTTTTGGGGTACACGGCGATATAGGTTTTGCCTGTTTTGGGGATGCTGAGGAACGAAGGGGGGGAACGGATCGCCGAGGCGAAGGCCGTTTCCCAGGGGCTGATGCCGCCCCGGGAATCGACCACATGAACCTTGCCGTCTTCGTCGCAGAGGTAGAGGCTGCCCTTTTCGGAAGCGGGGGGCGCGGAAAGGCGCAGGCCCGTGATGAGGGGAAAACCCCGCTGGGGTTCCATTTTTTCATTGACCAGCGTTACCCGCCCCTGAACGCTCACCACCCAGGCGGCGTTGTCCCCGCTTTTCCGGGCGCCCAAACCTTCGGCGGGAATAAACCAGAGGGGCCCCCCGGCGTTATATTCCAGAAAACTGTTGTCCCTGGGCTTGAGGAGGACCGCGCTATTATCACGGGTAAAGAGGAGCCGGTTATCATCGGTCTTGCCCGGCAGGATTCCGTACACCCGGTTTCCCAGGGCGCCGCCGGTTTCCAGCGGATAGCCGGGGACGGGGATCAGGCCGCCGCCGGAACCGGGGATCGCCGCCAGGGAAAGCTCAATAAGCCCCCTGTTGAAACTCAGCCGGAGCAGGCCCTGGCGGTAGAGGCCGAGAATCGCGCTCAGCATGGTATCGCCCTTGAGAAAGAAGGGCAGGGAAGTGTCCAGCGAATAATAGAGGCTGAAAGAACTGCCGCCGGAACCGGATTTTGCCAGTTCCCGCCAAATCGCCGTTTTCGGCAGGGTTTCGTTTTGCTGAATCCCCCGGACCGCCGCCAGCAGGGTTTCCGCGGACTCCGAAACCAGGAGATACCCGTCCCGCACCGTGTAGTAGGGGGAGGGGACCCGGATATTCCAGAGCCGGAGGAAGGAACGCAGGAAGTCCGGCAGTTCTATACGGGGAATTCTGACCCCGTCGAGATTGAGCCGGATGTTTTCATTCACCGCCACGGTCCGGAAGGCCCGGTTAAAAATATCCTGCCGCTTTTTTTCATCCTTTATTTGAATGGCGTAGACCGGGCTCGGACGGCCTTCCATGCCGAAGACGGCGAATTCTTCCCCGGACCAGGAAAAGAGCAGATCTTCCAGAGTGATGCCCAGATAAAGCCGGGAGGATGCGGCGGCCCGGTCTTTGGCCGATTCAAGTTCCGGCCCGGAAAATACCGCCGCCGCTTTATAGAGGTCTTCCAGCGTTCCGGCGGAGAGAATGGTCCCGTACTGGGTTGCCGCCGGGAGCAGGCCGGTCAGGGCCGGAGCCGGAGAAGCGGTTTCCAGCAGGGCCTTCAAGGCCGGGTTTTGGGTCAGGGCCGGAGCCGCCGCGCGGAGTTCCAGTTTTTTCGCGGTGAGGAAAAGGCTTAGCTCCACCGGCGAAGGAACATCAACCTGTTCCAAAACCGCGGCGATCCGGGGGTCCTGTTTTGAAAGAACCGCCGCCAGCATATCCGGGGAGACCAGCAGGACCGCGTCGCCGTCCTGGGCCCTGACGCTTTTTTCCCCGGACCCCCGGAGGTCGCCGTCCCGGGCCCGGCCCGCCAAAACCGATTCGAAGATCTCCGGGTTATTGGAAACGATAAGGAGATTGCGCCAGGGGCCGATGAACAGGGTCTCGCCCCCCGGCGGCCGGTACTCAAACCGGGAACTTTTCCCCCCCTGAACATAGTAGAAGCCGGGAACCGTGATCCATTTTGAAATGACCGGAAGGAGCCGGAGCAGGGGCGAGAGGAACCGGGAATCCCAGGCCAGGGCAAAGCCCCGGTCCTGGTACAGGGCGGCTTCAATGCGGCCCCGAAAGAAAAAACCGGCCAGGGGATTTTTCAGGACGGAACTCTCTTCCACCCACCGGATCGCCGGAATGGCCGGGGCCAGTTCGGGGTAACTTAACATATCCGGCAGGGTTTCGTGGCCGAGAAGCCCCTTCGCCAGCTTGACCGGATTGGGAACCCGGAGGTACAGGCTGTAGGAATCGGCAATTGCCTCACCGGGGCTGACGCGGCCAATCAGGGCCGCTCCCATATAGATCAGGGGAAGAAGGATAATAATAAGCAAAAGGATGATAAGTACTTTCAGCCAGCGTTTCTTTTTCTTTTTCCCGTTTTTTTCAGCCATGATGGGGTATTGTACCGAATAATCGTAGAAAAGATCGAGCCTCCGCAGCCTCTATATTCTCCGTACCGCCCGGTAGAGGGCTTCACGGGTGATTTCGGTCCACACGGGCCGCCCGTGGGGGCAGTGGGGGTCCGGGAGCCGCAGGGCTTCCTCGGCCAGGGACATGGCCGCCGCATCGTCAAGGTAATCCCCGTCCCGGACGGCGCTGTGGCAGCAGAGGGTGGCGGCCCAGCGCTCCGCCATGTTTTCCCCCGCCTCCCGGAGGGAGAGAATTGCCTTTACCGTTTCCGCGTCCCCCAGCCGCCAGTCCGCCGGCAGGGCTTCGATGGACCAGCCTGTCCCGTCCCGCTCGATACGGACGGCCAGCCGGCCCAAATCTTCTTGCCGGGTTTCCAGAAACCGGTCCGCCTCATCACTTTCGGCGCTGAAGGGGATGGGCACCAGCAGCTCCTGCGCGGGGATGGGCCGGGAGAGCAGCCGGTTGTAGAGGATCCGCTCGTGGGCGGCGTGCTGATCGATGATGTAGAGCTTTTCCCCCGCCTCCACAAGGATGAAGAGGCCGAAAGCCCTGCCCGCATA
>JAISAN010000248.1 GCA_031266635.1 Treponema sp.
AAAAAAGTATTGGAGAGTTTTTTGCTGTACCGGACCCCAATGTCAAGCTGAAACTGATACACCATATCAAAGGGTTCCATCCGCCTGTTGGCCCCCAGATTGCCGTTGTCCAGGGATACCATGCCGTTGATCAGCACGGTCCAGTCTTTGGTCAGGGGCAGTTCGCATCCCGCAAGGCCCGCAATACCCAGGTTAAAATAATTCCAGCGGTCCGAATTCAAAAAAAAGAGGTGCAGGCCGGGGCTAAGATTAAAGCGGGCGTATTTCAGCCGGTCTATTTGAAAGGCCGGGCCCCCAAAAAAATCCAGTCCAAAATGGAGGGGAGTTTTGGGGGGCTGGGGCATCTTGTTGAATGTGGAAACCAGGGGATAATAGGCGGTCAGGCGAATCGTGGGAGTAACGTAATTGATGTTGGTCAGCGTCATACCCAGGTAGATGCCGGGCAGAAAATCCTCAAATACAAAATTGCTCCGTCCCGTTTGTTTGATAATCCGGGTCAGCCAGGACGCGCTCAGGCCCTCATGGTAAATGATAAAAGGCTGGGCCGCCGGGGATTCGGAACCCTCAGGCGGCTCCTCCGCGAAAATATTCCCCCTTGCGAACAACAGGAAACCGATCACAAAAAACACAAATCTCTTCATCCAAATACTCCGGGCTGTTTTACGGAACCCTAATTAGTGTCTGTCTGCACAGTAACCTCGAACCGAAGGTTCGCGCTTTGTGGACAAACCCTAATTGGCAATCTTAAAAAGCGTGAGGGAGAGCGTCCCCTCTTCGACAGGCCAATTCAGGTAGAGCAGATTGCCCCGGATGTCCCATTCGGTAACAATCCGCCGGCTGTCCGATGAATTTAACAGGGTTAACGCGTTTTGTAATACCGTATAGGTTCCGTCAAAATAAAGATCCTCATGGTCTTTATTTTTGATCGCCGCGTTAAAACTTCCATCGCCAAAAAACGAAATCCGATCTCCCCGGTTATCCGCCCAGGTCCCATAGAGGGGCGCGGGTTCGGCGCAGGCCGTAATCAAAAGCATGACCATGCCGGCGCAAAAAACCGCCGCGCAGAGGGGCAAAAAAGGCTTTGTCCCCCGGCCCTGCCGCGGGTCTCCCGCATATATCTGATGGGTGTTGCGGCGCATCCTATTTGTTTCCTTCTTTCCAGTCAACATTTTCCGCGGGGAAGCCCGCAGGCTGAACAACATAATAACCGCCTCCGGCGCTGCCGCCTTTGATCGTAATACTGTCATACTTAACCGTTCCCTTATACATGCCTTCAGTTACCGTCATAGTACCATCCATAGAACCATTGGAATTCATGTCCGCAGTGGTATTGGAGTTTCCGTCAATTTTAAAATAAATTCCCGAAGAAGCGGCGCCCGCCTCCACATAATAATCCGCGTAGTTCTGGTAGCGCATGGTGATCCGGGCGCCCAAACCCTGCAGGCCGGCGTTATAATCCATCTTGCCGCCAATATCGCCGTTGGCGGATTCAGCCCCCAGGGCCGCGGTTCCGGGCTTATGCATAAACGTCAGCTTTTTGTGGGAATTTTTTACCGTCCTGTTGTACTCAAGGAAAAACTGGGTTGGGGCAATGGCCCCATAGCCCCTTTTGGTTTCCGAATAATACTTACCCTGGCCCAAAGAGTTAAGGGAAAGGACCCGGTAATAGTAATAGGTTCGGACCCTGGCGGTACTGTTTTCATCGAACCATGTGAATTGTCCGCCCGATTCTTCCGAGGCGGGAATGGGGTTGGCGGTAACAGCGCGGAACCCCGTATCGGGAGATGTGGAACGGTACACATGGTAGGCGGCGGGGACTTCCCCGTCGGGCTTTTTCCAGGTAATTTGCACCGGATAAACCCCGGCGGCATTGGGATTCCTGCCGGATAAAAAGGCCGCCTGGCTGGCGTCCAGAATCACCGCCGGCCGGGGAGGCGGTGCAAAAACCGGCCCTGGTTCACTTTCCGCCGGTCCGTTCCGCGTCTTTACGCGGTAGAACGGATAGGACGGCGCCGTACCGCCGTGGATGTATCCATCCTCCCCGGCCGCGGCGGGGGCGGAAACGCTCAGAACCAGCGTGCTGAAAGAACCGGTGGCGTTGGTATCCCCGTAAATTTCATAGGAATAAAGCGCCTGTTCCGCCGTTCCGCCCAGGGCGGGATACCAGTTAATGGATATGGTCCCGTCCCCGGCTTTCAGCGCCTCCGCCGTCAGGGGCGGACTGAGGATGAAAGCTTCTACCGCATTTTCGGAAAATTGACTTTTGAGGACCTTGCCGTCTTCTTCGCGTATAGCCTGGATGTAATAGTAATAATACACATAGGGCTTGAGCTGCCGGGTATCAATATAGGAGGTTCCGGCCGTTTTATCCGTTATCCTTGTCAGGGTGGAATCCGCGGAGCTGGAACGGAATACGGCGTAATAGTCCGCTCCCCCCACGGCGGCCCAGGTTATGGTTATCTGGCTTGTTCCATTGCCCCGGCCGGAACCCGCGGCAAGTCCGGCGTTTTCAGGCTTGTCCGGTACGCCGGGGATCAGACTAAAACCCATAGCCAGACTGCTTGAAACGCTAAGCCCGCCGGAACTGCTTTCCGCCGCCACGGAATAATAAAATTCCCTGCCCTGTTCCGTCCCGCTCATCACATTCCGGTACCGGGGGCCTTCGACCCGGTCAAGCAGGTAGGGGGAAGAGCCGTTTTCATAATCGGAACGGTACACCCGGTAAGCCGCCGCCTTGTCCACCCGTTCCCATTCCAGATTAATTTCCCCGGTGGAAGCTCCCCGGCCGGCCTTAACATTCCGGGGCGGGGCAAAGAGGACGCCCCACTGGGGAACCGTGGCCGCGCCGGGTTCCAATCTGGCCCCCACATTTTCCGCCCGGACCCGATAATAATACCGGTTCAGGTATTCGGGAGAACTATATTTTGGGTTGTTAATTATTTTGTCGGTATAGGAAAGACCATACACAAAGGGTTCCAGAATTTCAAAATGCTCATCCCCCGGCAGGGGAAAGCTGACATTTCCAAAACCGTCGGTAAGCGGTTCTATCACCGCCCGTTCCACCACATAGGAAGAAGCGCCTTCCACGCCGGTCCAGCCCAGACGAATAGCGCTGGGCGATCCCCCGGTCTCCACAAAAAGCTGGGCCGGAGAGGGCAGAACCTCAACAAGCGTTTGCCGGGGGGGATTGAGCAGCGTCTCCAGGGAGCCGTTCCCGGAAGTTCCGGCGGGCATGGGGATTTTGCCCTGAAATATATCCGCGCAGGCCCCCAAAAGCAGGGGGAGAATCAGCGGAACAAAATAGAAGGCCCCTGCCGGAAAACGCGGGCGCACTACCCAAGAGCCCGTTCCGCGGGGGAGCTTTGCGCGCCCCAAGGCTTGCCTGGCGATGTAGTTCATTCTTTTCATGCCCGTCTCCTATTGCCAGCCGTTGGCGGTATCCCAGAGGTAAAAACCGTCGCAGTTTTGGGTTTTTTTACCGCCAAAGGTAAAGGGCTTCCCGATAAATTTCCGCTCCACAGAAAGGGCGCCGTTAAAATTTACCGAATACGTTCCGCCATCCCCGGTGAGGCTGTTTATCGACACCGAACCGCCGTAGTTAAAGGGCGCGTCGGCCGGGGAACTAAAGGTCAAGGAACTGCCGTTGTATTCTCTAATACTGCTTCCGGCTATAATGTTCCCTGCTTTAATTGAGACATTTCCGCCGGCGCTTAAAAAGAAGACCGGTCCGGTTATTGATTTATTGACCGTCTTCCCCAGCAAACCGCCGTCACAGCCGGTTCCCGCTATGGCGGTTCCGATGGCCAGGGACGTGAGCCCCGCGAATTCTTTCGCCGTAATGGGCCGGGCGCCCCATTTGATATAGTCATTCTCCGCGCCCGTTATGCCGGGGTCCGCCGGCGGCGGACTGAGGATCTTTTCACCGGCCTCAACATAGCTCCGTACCCGGTAGTAATGACGGTAATCCCGCAGCACATTGAGGAGACCGTTGATATTCCGCGCGTCCGCCCGGTATCTGGCCGTATACGGAACCGGTTCAAGATCTGCCAGGGGAATCTCCCGGATAGTTTTCCATGCCCGTGCGCTGCTTTGATCCCGGACCTGAATAACATACCCGTCTATGCCCCGCTCTTTGGCTGAATTCAGGCTTTCCACGCCGGTGGAAAAAAATTCCACCGTCTCGAAATAACCGGCTGCCGCGTCTCCCTTTTCCACCCGGGAAGCCGAGTACATGGCAGGCTGGGGAAGAACATATCCGGCGATTTCCCGTTCCCGGGGAAAATCGGCGTCCATAGCTTCGCGGCTTTTGGCGATAAAGCGGGCGTTTTCATCCGGCCGGGAGCTAAGGCCCTTGGCGGATACCCCTACCAGATACTCATAGGCGGCGGCGCTCCGGGGGCCGCCGGCCCCGTCAAACATATCATCGTAATACAGCCCGCTGATGGGAGAGGGCGTCAAGGGAGTCCAGGCGCCTTCCGAGTCCTGGGCCCGGCGGAAAACAGAATAGGAAAGTTCTCCCCCCATGCCGGGAGCGGGCCAACTGATCCGGATCCCCGTATTGGCCGCCAGGCCGTCATCGCCCGGACCGCTGAAGGTTCCCTTGGTAGCTTTTACCCCGGTAACAAAACCCAGCGTCCTGCCGGTTTTTTCCAGGGGGGCCATAGAAGCGGCCGAATATGTTACCCCGCCCAGGGCGCAGCTTTTGTCCGCGCCTATGGACGGCAGGTCATTTTCGGAAAGTACCGGGACCACGAAGTAGTGATAGGGATAACCCCAGGGAATATCGTTCTGCTCATTCGCGTAAACGCCAAAAGCGTCTTTCTTTACCGCGTAGGCGGCGTCCTGAAGGGCCTTGTCCGTCAACGTATAAACCCCCGCCGCATAGGCAAGTTCGGCGGGAATGTCATCACTGTTTTCTTTGGTATTCCCGGAAATACGCACATCAATACCCGTAATTGTATGGGTTCCGGCCCTAACGTAATAAAGCGTCTCGCCCCCGGAGAGCGGGGGACTGTCGTTCATTTGATATTGCCGGCGGACCACATAATACCCCGCCGCGTCCTCCACTTCCCGCCAGGTAAAGGTAATATCATACAGAGACGTATTTGCCGTTACCGTAAGGGCCCCCGGCCGCTCCAGCCCCGAAGGGCCAAAAAGCCGGGCGTTCACCGGACCGGAGGTAGTTTTAAGCTCTCCGCCGCCGTCGGCCAGCCGCCGCGCCTCATTTAAAGCTTCCAGCTTTAATTCCAGGGGTTTTCCCGCCAGCGCGGCGTTAATCCCGGCGCTGCCCAGCGGCTTAAAGCCGTAGACATATTTTCCCCCCCGGAGCGAAAGAGACCCCGCGGGAATAAGCGCGGTGGAAGCATAATCCGAATCGTCCGGGTACTTGTAAAGCACCCGGTAATTATCCGCCCCGGAAACCGGAGCCCAGGCAAGGGGGATCGTATCGTAAGAAAGCGATCCGGCGGCGCTGAGATCCGCCTGGCCCAGAATTTTCGCTTCCCCGGAATAATAGCTTATCCCCTCCAGGCCGCCTTCCCGGGCGCGGATTGAATAATAACGGCTCAACCCAGGGCTGATACCGGCGGTATCGGTATAGGAATAAAGGCTTCCATCTCCCGCATCCGAGGGCGCGAGCAGGGCAATTTGCGTCCAGGGACCGGCGGCGGCGGCGGCGGAATCAATAATATAGGTCCGGTCTTTCTGCCAGGTCCAAACCAAAACAAATTTGTCGGTATACCCGTCCTTAAGCTCGAAATTCTTTATCGTCAGGTGGGACGTGTTTTTTTCAAACACCCGGACGCTTCCCACCGCGTCAAGCCGCTCAATTTCAGTTTCCCCCAGGAAGACTTTTATCGAATAGGAATAAAAACCCCGGCCCTTGCTGCCGGCGGTAGAAGGCTGGGTCAGGTCGATCTGAGCCGTATAAGCCGCCAGTTCACTATAGCTTAGAGAATATTCGTGATCCACAGGGCCGGACAAATCCCGGGAATTACCGTCCCCAATAGGCCGTATAGTTTCTTTCAACTTGTAGTTGTACGTTACTCCCCGGGTATCGTGGGTAAAATTCAGGGAAAGCCGGGCGCCGGTATACTCGGCGTCCTCCTCCCCCCCGGTGTATACCGGAGCCTTGACCGTGAACCGGGGCGGCGCCATAGCCCAGCCGCTGACCAGCGCGATGGCGGCGGAAGTGGTAATTGTTTTATCAGTACCGTCCACAAACGATTGAACCCGGTATTCGTATTTTTGCCCCCGGTTCTGCTCCGAAATGGCAGTATCCGTCCAGGAAACCGCAGCCCCCGGCGTATAGGGCGAACCAATCAACACAGGATTCACCGCGCCGGCCCTGGCCGGACCTTCGCCCAGATAACCGCAGCAAATCTCAAAAGGATCATTGGAACCTTCAATCCGGCGGGAAATAACAAAATAAACCCCGTGGGGCGTATATCCCTTCACGCCGGAAACCGTTTCCAAAAAATCCACTTTTTCGGGCAATTTAAAAGAGAGACTTACGGACTGCTTTCCCCCGCCCGGAACAGCCGCAAGATCAACAGGCGCGGCGGGATTCAGCCGCCGGGCGGTTTCAGCGTCGGTTTTTTCACTGAGTTCCTTAAGAGCCGCGTCATCCTCCAGCCGGACTTCCACCAGAAACTGATACGCCGAGCTGGACGACAGACCGGAAATCGCCGCGAAAGGATCGCCGGTAAAGGAACCGCTCACTTCAATTTTAGCTTTTTCCGTGGAACCCTCATAACAGTACAGGGTATACCGGATTTTTTTTTCATACGTATTAGGTCCCAGATTATTCATGGACCAGTAAACAATAACCGAACCCGCCGGGTCCGCCGGATTCGGCTCAATACTATAGATGAGCGGCTGGGCGAGACTCCTGCCGATAACCCAGGTACTCCGGGCGGAAAGCTCATTCCGTTTGTTTAAGGCCGCCACCGTATAATAAACCGTGGCCCCCGGATCGGCGAGGGCCTCAAAATTCGGGACAGCCCCGGCAGTTTCCCCGCACTGGATAAAATCCGCCAGGGGACTTTCACTTTTATAGATAAAATACCGGACCGCGTCCGCCACCGGTTCCCAGGAAAGGGCAACCGCCCTCCGTTTTCCCTGGGAGGCAGTCAGAGCCTGAGGCGCCCCCCAGCGGTTTCCCAAAAGACCGTCTTTTTCATCCTGCTGAGAAGGCCGGATCACCGGCACAGGAAGCATCTGGTTTGAACATGAACCCAGCGCAAATACCAGGGCCACAGCCCCCCAAAAAACCAAGCCCGTGCTTTTTCTTCTCATTGCCATTTTATCCACTCACTGACCAAAAAAAGGTTTTCGTCTAAAAGTTAGACATTTTGACATATTTTGTCAACCTATATATCCCTCCCTGCCGGAGCAGCCCTTTCCACCGCAAAATTTGAAGGGGTGCCTGTTTCCGGACATATTCCCCGAACCGGCGCTTTCGTTCACCGGCCCCCCTTCGGGCGCAACGTCAGACGCAAGCATCTAACGTTGCGCCCTACCCCCCAACCGGGGACAGCCCAAGGCAGCCGCATTTTTAGGCCGCCCTTTCAATTTTTGTGATGATATGGAAACATGAATTGGCTGTTTTAGCGGAATTTACGCCAAAATTGAAGCCCTGCGAAATGCTCCCCAAATTGCCGGTAAAATGAGGCTTTCCCAAAAACTGAAGCTTCAGGAAAGCTCCATCCATATAGTACAGAAAATAATAAAAATTAACCCCGAAAGCAAAATTCATCCCACCGCGCCATCCATGCCGCGGGGAATTTTGTGGCAAATTCACCCCAGGACGTATAAAAAAGCATACCCTTTTTCCGCTTGCTTTTTAGATTTTCCTGATGATATAACAATAAAATAGGTAGAGATAATTTGGTTGTTGATGTTCCCGAAACACAGGCAATAAAATATACAGGTTCTAAGCTTAAATTATTGCCGTATATATTATCGCTGTCAAAAAAAGTATCCGGTAACCGCGGCGATGTTGCTGTTTTTGACGGGTTTTCCGGTTCTACAAGAGTCAGTCAGGCATACGCCAAAACCGGCTATACAGTATACGCGAATGATATTGCGCCGTATTCAAAAGTATTTAACACCGCTTTTTTA
>JAISAN010000003.1 GCA_031266635.1 Treponema sp.
TCCGGCCATCACTGCCGACAGCGCCTGCCCCGCGCGTTTCGCCCCCTGCGTTTTTTTCGCGGCCTGCTTCCCCGCGTTCTGTTGATTTGCTGGTTTCTTCATAGCCGTGTCCTTTTTTCTAAGTTTAAAACAGCGCCCTTGCGCTGCCTTCCTAAATTAACCACAAACCTCACGAAGGAAGAAAAACGGCGCCAGGCACTCTTGCGCTCCCTTGCGCCGCCTTCCTAAATTAACCACAAACTGGACGAAGGAAGAAAAACGGTGCCAGGCACTCTTGCGCTACCTTAGTTTCTCTCGCAGTATCAAACTGCTTACCCAATTCTATAACCCTATCAATATTCAATATTTTGCCATTCGCAAGACGGATGACATTATCAGATTTTATAGCAGCATGTTCGTTAACATAATATGTATTCATCCCTTCTAAGCCGTAAAAAATATTTAGCACTATTCCACTATCATCTGCTTCATTCAACCAAGTATGGCGAATTGCAAATGAAGTGCTATTGATTATACGCCTATCTTTGCCATCTGCATACGGTAATGCATTTTCTACAATTATTATTATATCGCCATGTCCAACTATACCTGATACATCGCCCAGGCTAGTCAATGCAGTTTGAATCGCTGTCACATGATCTTGTGTTACAGTAGCCGTTCTGTCCTCAATGGTTACCGTTGTGCCGCTTACACTTAATCCCGTATGGTACTTTTTCTCTATGCACTCGCAATTCTCTCCATCGCAACAATTCTCGCCCGGTTCATGGATCGTTCCTACTGGGCAATTGCAAACTTTCGGCGGCGTGCTTGTAGTTCCGTTATCGCATGCGACTGGGCCGAACAGCGTCGCCACGCCCACCACTCCGGCCGCGACCTTTGCCTTCGCGCTTGTCGCAAATCCGCGATTTGCCGCCGATTTTTTTTGTTCTTTGGAAACCACCTGGTTCTTCTTTGACATTTCTCAATTCCTTTTTTGGTTATCGAATCAACTATGATTCTTTTCCTGCTAAATTCTGACACCAATTAAATCCGCCGCCGGTTCCCCATGTGATGAATGTTGAGAGAAATAATAAGGATTACCGCGAAAATAGAGAGAAAAGCTAAAAAATAATTGGCGGTGAGTATTAAGAGAGAGAGAGAGAGAGAGAGAGAGAGAGCAAGAACCGTGCCACATGCGGCGATTTTAGGGAATTTTCTTGAAAATTCTGCGCTTCCTGCCTCATATAGATTTGGTATACCACATACCGAAAAATCTGTCAAGCTCAGGAGGGGGTGGCTGCTCCAGAACCGAAAAGAGACATGATACATACACGTGGGATCCTGTCTGTGGGGGAAAACGGGGCCCCTCCCACTTTTTTTCCCACCGCCAGCCCATTGGGCATTTTCGGGTCTCTTTTCGGCGGGGTATTCTCTGAAATACCGCAGATGCCGCGGTACGGAGTAACCGCAGCCCCGGCAGGGGGGGTAACGGAGGACCCGCGAAGCGGGGCCGGAGTTAGGGCGGGGGCCAAAGTGAATGTGTCCGCAGTGAGAAAATGCCGGGAAAGTGGCCCCCCCCTTCCCTGCGGTGCGTTGCTTGTTCCGCGTCTTGCGGCGCATTCGCCCGGCTGAAGCCGGGCTGCTGTTGCTGCGCCCCGCGGCGCGTACGGCGGCTTAAAAGCCGCCTCCATTTTCTGGACCTGGTGGCCTTTTTTGAGCGCCGGGCGTGTGCTGCTTTTTGGAGTTCAACAGCCCTTGACGGGCTGCTGTTGCTGCGCCCCAGATATTGAACAGACCCCGCTTGTTCTTTACAATTAAATCATGAAAATTCGGGTAAAGATTTTCCTGGTGGTTCTGCCGCTGGTGATTGTGAGCCTGGGGTTGGCGGAAACCGCTTCCTACTTTCAGGCGGTCAACGGAGTAACCCGCATAGCCCGGCAATTTCTGGGCTTCAAACAGGAAAACCTGCGAACCTATGCGGAAAACCAGTGGTCCCTGCTGGTGGAGAATAACTACGCCGGCCGATCCGATATGGTGGAAGCGGCGAAACAGGCGGTGGAAAACTACGCCCGGAGCATCGTATTGAGCGATACGGAAATTATTTTCGCCCTGGACGGGGCGGACGCTCCGGTAATGTCCACCGCTCCCCTGGAGATCCGGCCGGAGGAAAAGGCCCCCCTCCGCTCCCTGCTGGAAGCGGAAAACCAGGGGCTTATCACAATAACGGCGGGGGGCGAAAAACGGGTGGCTTCGGCCTTTTATTTTACCCCCTTCCAGTGGTACATCCTCCTTTCGGAAAAAAACGCCGTGTTCTACCGGGACGCGAACCGGATCGCCTTTCAGACGGCCCTTACCCTGGCCCTGGCGGTTATTATCTCGGTGGTTCTGCTGATGCTGACGGCCCGGCATTTGACCAGGCCCCTGGACCGGATCGTGAACGCCATGAACGCCATCATCGAAAAGGCGGACCTGTCTTCCCGGGTGGACGTGGAATACCAGGACGAAACGGGCAAGCTGGCCCACACCTTTAACCTGATGATCGGCGAACTGGACCGGGCCTACAGCCAGATAAAACGTTACGCCTTTGACGCGGCCCTCAAGGGGAAGGAAGAACAGCGGATCCGCCAGATTTTCCAGAAGTACGTGCCCAAGGATATTATCAACCGGTTTATTGCCAACCCCGCGGCCATGTACAAGGGGGAAAACCGGATTCTGGCGATTCTCTTTTCCGACATCCGGGGCTTTACCACCATTTCCGAGGGGATGAAGGACCCGGCGGATCTGGTGGATTCTCTGAACCGTTATTTTTCCGGCCAGGTGGACATTATCTACCGCCGCAACGGTATTGTGGACAAGTACATCGGCGATGCTATCATGGCCTTTTGGGGGGCCCCGGCAAACCACCCTGACGATGCCCTGCAATCGGTGCTGTCGGGTCTGGACATGATCGACGCGCTGGCGGGGTTTAACGAAAGCCAGAAGCGGCTGGGAAAGCCGGAGTTCCACATCGGCGTGGGGATCAACTACGGGGAAGTTACGGTGGGCAATATCGGCAGCGAGCGGAAGATGGACTACACGGTGATCGGCGACAATGTGAACCTGGCCTCCCGGATGGAGGGGCTCACCAAAACCTACCGCGCGGAACTGCTTATCACCGAAAGCCTCTACGGAGAACTGCGCAAAAACGCTTCCGGCGAACCGGCCCTGTTTTTCCGGCTGCTGGATACGGTGGCGGTGAAAGGGAAAAACCGGGGGGTAAAGATTTACACGGTGAAGCGCGGCTTGAGCGGCCCGGAGGAAAAAGCCTGGCCCCTGCATAACGCGGGGATGGAGCTTTACTACCGCCGTTCCTTCCGGGAAGCGGCGATGAAGTTCAAAGAAGTAAATGCCCTGCTTCCCGGCGATTTTAACGCGGTGAACCTTTTCAAACGCTGTGCGGCATACGCCTCAAACCCGCCCCCGGAAAACTGGGACGGCGTTGAGGTGATGCAGAGTAAATAGGGAGTTCCTCTATTGGCTGAGGGCCTGCAGGGCCTGGCGGATCGCCTCAAGCTGGGTGTTTAGGTTGCTGATGGTCTCCGTCTGGGCGGCGTTGGCCGATTGCAGTTCGTTGATCCTCGCTTCCCGGGCGGCGATAATTTCGTTTTGCGCGGCGCTCTGGGACCGGAGGCCGGTGATGGTCTGCTCCCGGTCATTCACCTGCTGCTGAAGCGACTGGTTCAGGGTCCGCAGGGCGGCGGCGGTTTCCTGGGTTTCGGCGATCCGCTGCCCCAAATTGGAGCCCTGGGAACTGTAGGCGGCGATAGTCCGGTTCAGTTCGGCGACGGTTTCTTCCAGTTGGGCGTTCCGGTCCCGCAGGCCGGCGAGGGCCGCCGCCGTTTCGGTGTCGGGAAACGGGGTCTCCCCGGCTGCGGCCCGCAGGCTGCCGCGGATCATGGCGTCCAGCGCGTCGGCGGAGGCGGCGTAAATCTCCCGCCGGGCCTGTACCGCGGGGCTGCCGGTAAAGGCGGGGGAGGCGAGAAAATCCCGCAGGGCCTGTACCGCCGCCGCCGCCTCGTCCAGCCGCCCGCCGCGGATATGGTTCAGCACGGTTCCGTAATACCCCCCCAGCTGGCCTTCAATAACGGCGGCCTTTTCCTGATCCGCGGAAAGCCGCTCCAGTTCGCTCCGGGCGGAGCCAAGCTCGGCCTGGTTCCGCTCCGACAGGGCGTTCAGCTCCCGGGTCCGGGCCTCAAGCTGGGCGTGGAGGCTCGCTTCCCTGGCCCGGGAGGATTCCAGAATTTGGGATCGCTCAGCCTGGAGGGTGGAAAGGCTGGCCCGGTATTCGTCCTGCAGCCGCTGCAGATTCGATTCCGCGGCGGCCCGTTCCGCGTCCAGCCGCTGGCGGTAGCTGGTCAGTTCCGTGTTCATCCGGGTAATCCGCTCCGCGTCAAACTGCCGCATCCGCTCCGCGATGGCCGCTTCGGATAAATTCTGATCCACCAGGCGCTGCCGTTCCAGGGCAAAAGCTTCCCCCATTTCCTTCCGCAGTTCCGCCTCTTTCTCGCCCATCATGGATTCCACCGACGACTGGAGGTCCTGGAGTTCCGAATCAACCCCGGTAAGTTTTGAGGTGATGAGGGATATTTCGCCTTCCTTGGCCTCAAGCTGGGAGGCGGTCTCCCGCCGGATCTCGTCAATAAGGGCCCGTTCGGCGGGGTTGTAGGCCGCGGGGCTTTCCCGGAACCGGACATCTTCTTTGCCGTGCAGCCCGGAAAGGAGGAAAAAGCCGCCCCCCAGCACCAGTACCGCGGCGGCGTTCACCAGCGCGGGGAAAAGCCCCCCCTTCTTCCGGGCCCGGAGCGCGGGCCTGCCGCCGGAAAGGGCCTGGCGGTTTTTTTCGGTTATGCCGTTAATTCCCGCCAGTATCTCCCGCTGTTCCGCCTCGGAAATGCCGGAACCGGCATCAAAGGTGATGTCGCCGCTCTCCGCGGGGAAGCCGTGATCCGGCGCGATCCGTTCCGCCGCCGACAGAAAACCGGAGCCGCCGTTCCCCGAAGGGCCGCCCGCCGCGGTGTGATTCAAATGTTCCATAATCGTTCCTGTTGAGGCTTTCCCAAAACCGGCCGGGTTTTGAAGAAAGCGCTACTTTACCTCTACCTTTGCCGCTTCCCTGGCGGCGAGCCGGACCCCGCCGGCCTTGAGGCCCTTGACCAGATAATCCTGGGCCCTGAATGTTTCCGCCAGCACTTTAAGCCGGGGCTTGGGAACATACCGGACGGTGAAGCTGAACTTCTGCCGGGTGTCCACATGGAGCACCGCCGCGCCTTCGGGAACCAGGGAGTACTCCTTGTTCATAATCCACCCTTCAATGACGCAGCGTTTAACGCAGGCGTACCCGGTTTCCTTTTCCTTGTAAATAATCGTAAAGATCGTCCGGGAAAGTTCATCCTTGTCGGCCACGCCAATCCACCAGGCGTTGGGGCCGGCGAATACCTTGTCGGGAAGATCCGCTACCGTCCAGGTTCCGTTGTTCCGGATCGTGAGGATCCGGTCAAAGGGGGAGACCTCCGCCGTCACCTCCCCGGCCACCGCGGTTCCCAGGTAGCCGGTTTTTTTATCGTATTTCAGTTCCAGATCCCGCTTGACCACTTCCTTCACATCCACTTTGTCAAAGGCGCCGACTTTGGTTTTCCGTTCCCCCCTGCCCAGTTCCTCGTTGGCCTGTATCTTGGCGATGATGCCGTTGAGAAAAGAAATGGAATAGGCGGTGATGTTTTTCAGGTGGGCGTTGATCTCCTTGATCCGGGCCTGAATCTGGGCCATCTCGTCCCGGGCCTTGTTGATGTCGTACAGCGAAATCCGGCGGATGGGAATTTTAAGGAGATGTTCCACATCGTCGCGGCTTACGCCCCGGGGCCCCACTTCTTTCAGGAAGGGCTTGAACCCGGAAATCACCGCGTCTTCCACCCCCTTGGCGGTTTTCATTTTTTCGATATTTTTGTAGATCCGCTCTTCAATAAAAATCCGCTCCAGGGTCCGCAGGTGGTACTTGTCCAGAAGTTCTTTCTTTTCCAGTTCCAGCTCTTTGGTGAGAATTTTTACCAGTTGTTTGGCGTGGTGCTTCACCACCTCCGTAACGGTCATCACCGCGGGAAGGCCGTCTTTAATCACCAGGAGGTTTACCGAGATGCTCTGCTCACATTCGGTAAAGGCAAACAGCGCGTCCACCGTTTCTTCCGAATAAATTCCCCGGGCCAGTTTGATTTCGATCTCCACCTTTTCGGTGGTGTAGTCGTTGATCCCCTGTATCTTGATCCGCCCCGCCTTGGCGGCGGTTTCGATGCTGCCCATGATGCTTTCGGTGGTGGAGCCGAAGGGCAGTTCCCGGATCACAATCCGTTTGGGGTCCGAGGTGTCGAGTTTTGCCCGGACCAGCACCTTGCCGTTTCCGTCCCGGTAATCGGACACATCCACCATGCCCCCGGTGGGGAAGTCGGGATAAAGCTGAAACTTCTTGCCCAGGAGGCAGGCCTTTTCCGCCTCCAGCACTTCGATGGCGTTATGGGGCAGAATTTTGGTGGACATTCCCACGGCGATCCCTTCGGCCCCCATAACCAGAACTACGGGAATTTTCGCGGGGAAAAGAACGGGCTCCCGGTTGCGGCCGTCGTAGGAATCGGCCATGTCGGTAAGTTTGGGGTTATAAAAAATATCTTTTGAAAGGGGGGTGGCCCGGCATTCGATGTACCGGGCCGCCGAGGCTTCATCGCCGGTGTAGATGTTCCCGAAATTGCCCTGGCGGTCGATAAACAGGTCCTTGTTGGCCAGCACCACCAGGGCCGACCCGATGGAGGCGTCGCCGTGGGGGTGGTATTTCATGCAGTGGCCTACCACGTTGGCCACCTTGTGGAACTTGCCGTCGTCCATCTCAAAAAGGGAGTGGAGGATCCGCCGCTGCACCGGCTTGAGGCCGTCTTCCAGATCCGGAATCGCCCG
>JAISAN010000080.1 GCA_031266635.1 Treponema sp.
TTTGTCTTCACCCAGCCGTTAGGAGGGGTCCGGCATGTCAGCGTCAGAGAGCGGCGGACCGCCGTCGATTGGGCTCATGAGATCAAATATCTTTCGGATGAGATGTACCCGGATGCGCAGAAGATCATTCTGGTGATGGACAACCTGAATACCCATAAACCGGCTTCGTTATATAAGGCATTTCCGCCCCCGGAGGCCCGGCGTATCTTAAAGCGGCTGGAAATACATTACACGCCCAAGCACGGCAGTTGGCTTGACATAGCGGAGGTTGAATTGAACGTCATGACCCGGCAGTGCCTGTCAAGGAGAGTGGAAGATATTGAAAGGTTGAACAGGGAATTGAGGGAATGGGAAACATGGCGGAATGACTCCATTGCGGGGGTCAATTGGCAGTTTACCACCGCGGACGCGAGAAGGAAGCTGTCGTCTTTGTACCCAAAGTTCGATATGAAGGACGAGGCTTGAAATGTGTATATTATATTAAATATCATCGTGTCAATACACTAGGTTGTAGCCTTGTAGTTGTTTTTACGTGGAGGAACCATGAAAAAGAGAGTCCTTCGGTTATCCCTTTCCGCCTTGCTCGGTATGGGCGGCTGTCTTTTCTTACTGGGCGGCTTCCCGGCTCCGGTAAAGGTCCCGGCGCTTGAAGATACTGTCCGGCTGTCGGAGGAACCTGCGGCGGTCGGGGAAATTCCCAAGGTCTACATGACCCGCGATATCAGCCCCGCGGCCCTGGACGCCGTGTATAAGGCCCTGGGGCGCGCGCTGCCCGGTAAGGCGGCGGTGAAGCTCAGCACCGGAGAACCCGGCGGCCATCATTTTCTCTCGCCGGATCTGATTAAAGACCTGGTTCAATCGGTGGAGGGTACTATCGTCGAAAGCAACACCGCTTACGGAGGCCGGCGGGCGAACACGGCGATGCACAAGCAGGCGGCCCGGGATCACGGTTTTACCGCTATCGCGCCGGTGGATATTCTGGATGAGGACGGTTCCATGAGTCTGCCCTTTGCGGGGGGAAAAAACATTAAAGAAGATCTGGTGGGCTCCCATTTTGCCCGCTACGATTCGTTTTTGGTGCTCTCCCATTTCAAAGGCCATTCCATGGGCGGCTTCGGCGGCGCCCTTAAAAACATATCAATCGGCATTGCTTCCTCCACCGGAAAGGCGTGGATACATTCCGGGGGGACCAGCAGGACTAACCCCTGGGGCGGAAAGCAGGACGCCTTTCTTGAATCCATGGCGGAAGCCTCCGGCGCGGTCATGAACCGCTTGGAAGATCGAATCGTCTATATCAACGTGATGAACCACCTGTCCATAGACTGCGATTGCAGCAGTAATCCTGCTCCGCCGGAGCTGGACGATATCGGGATTCTCGCCTCCCTCGATCCGGTGGCCCTGGACAAGGCCTGCGTTGATCAAATATACGCGTCGGACACCCGGCGCAGCGCCTCCCTTAGACAGCGGATTGAATCCCGGAATGGGACGCATACCTTGGATCACGCGGAGTCCCTGGGTCTGGGCAGTCAAAGGTATGAGCTGGTAATGCTCGGCGGGTGACGCCGTAAGCGGGGACCGGGTACGCCCCGCGGATTGTTGTCCGGGGCGGGCCGGGGGTCCTTGCCAAATTTTCCGCCCTGCGGTATTTTAACCGCCATGGGATGTTTTGTTCCGTTTCCGAAGGGGGATTCCCGCGGGGGCCCTAAGACCGGGGGAGTCCTAAAACGACCGTCCACGGTAAGGGCCCTGCATATCGGCCTCATGGGCTGGCTTACGCTGGCGGTGATCTGCGCCGGAATCTACATCATTGAGGAACAGGATCACGACTGCTGCGGGGAGGGTTGTCCTGTCTGCCGCCAGATAGCGGTTGCCCAGCGGATTATTGAAGCCTTTGGGCGTTTTTACGCCGCCCTGCTCCTCGCCGTCCTGCTGGCCGTCCTGGCGTCCCGTGTAAAGCCCTTGACCCTGTTCCGCACGGCCCCCTCCACCCTGGTGGCATTAAAAATAAAATTTAACTGCTGAATATCGGGCCTCCTAAAACCCTGGGTTTTTGAGAGGCCTCCGTGAAACAGCTTAACCCGCGGTTTCCCGCCGGCAAGCCTCCGGTTCGACGGCGGCGGAATTGTGTTTTCAGCGGAATTTGTTCGGAAATTAAAGTTTCCAGGCAAATCTATTTTCCACTTTTTTATATGCCTACATGACGCATATCGCGCGGGGTATATCCGCAATCTGGAGGAATATTTTGAGACGTATAGTATTGATGTTTTGCGCAGTTTTACTGCTCAGTACCGCCGCCTTCGCCCGGCCCCGGCAGGACCGGGGAAACCAGGGGGCGGTAAACGTGGTGGCCACCGTTTTTCCGTCCTACGATTTTATCCGGGAGATCGCCGGGGATAAGGTAAACCTTACCCTCCTGCTTCCCCCGGGGGCTGAAAGCCACTCGTTTGAACCTACCCCCCGGGACATCATCCAAATTCAAAACAGCGACCTCTTCGTCTATGTGGGCGGCGAGTCCGAAGCCTGGGTGGAACGGATTTTGGATTCCGTGGACTCCTTTAGGACCGGCAAACTCAAGGTTATGTCCCTTATGGATATGGTTGAAGTGGTGGAAGAAGAAATTGTGGAGGGCATGGAAGAAGAGGAGGAGGAAGAAGGGGAAGAGGAGGGGCCGGAATATGACGAGCACGTCTGGACCTCTCCCCGGAACGCCAAACTTATCGTCCGGGCCCTGACCGAGGCCCTTTGCCAGGCGGACGGCGCTAACGCGGCCCTTTACCGGCGGAACGCCGCCGCTTATGAGGCCGAATTGGACGGGTTGGACAGCGCCTTCCAAGCGGTGCTGAACGGCGCCAGGCGGAGGACCGTTATTTTTGGGGATCGTTTTCCCTTCCGGTATTTCGCCGACGCCTACGGCCTCAGCTACTACGCGGCCTTTCCCGGCTGTTCCACCGAGACCGAGTGCAGCGCCGCCACCGTGGCCTTTCTTATCGACAAGGTGAGGGCCGAGCGTATCCCCGTGATCTTCCATATTGAACTATCTAACGAAAAAATAGCGGATACCATCAGCGAAGCTACGGGGGCGAAAAAACTCCTCCTCCACGCCTGCCACAACGTTTCTAAACAGGACATGGACCGGAATGTTAGTTACCTGGAACTTCAAAGGGATAACGTGGACCGCTTGAGGGAAGCCTTGCAGTAGGCCCGCTTTAAGGGGAGAGGGGCGCCGTGGAGTTCGATTTTCCGGAAAAATTGCCGATAGAAAAGGATATGAAAAAATCCATTTTTATGGTGCATATAGGTCTTTTCGGCGCTTTTCTCCTCTTTCAACGGCTGAATTTATTTGCGGCCCCTCCTTTGGACGGTTATGTAGTTCCCGCCGGCCGGTCCTCCGGTAAGACCGCTCAGGAAGCCCGGACCATGTTCCTGGCCGCGGCGGAAAGCTACCAGGGGACCCCCTACCGCTACGGCGGCTTTGACCGGAACGGTTTGGACTGTTCGGGCCTGGTTTACGCTAGTTTCAAAGATTCCCTGGCGGTTTCGGTGCCCCGCTCCACATCGGCGTTGTACAACTGGACGGAGAAGATCTCCGCCGCCGCCCTACAGCCGGGGGATCTGGTATTTTTTATTACCCAGGGCCGCAACATCTCCCATGTGGGGATCTATCTGGGGGAGGGCCGCTTTATCCATTCCGCCTCCGAGGGCCCCAAAACCGGGGTTATCTATTCCCGGCTGGAGGAGTCTTACTGGCAAAGATCCTTTGCCGGGGCCGGCCGGGCCCTGCCGGAGGCCGCTTTACCGGAGGAAGGTTCCGGCGGGGTCTTCGTCCCGGCGGGGGCCTCCACCGCCTCCATTGCCTCCGGTTCCAGGACGGCCCCCGCCCCCGCCGCTCCGGTGGAGATCCGCGGCGGCCTAAGGCCCGATAGGCCCGGCGGCCGCGATTCCGGGGGGGGCGGGGGTTCCGGCGGGATTCAGGGGAAGGGTTTTCTGGCGGGCATCGGCTTCGCCCCCAGTTGGAACAGCCTGGCGGACCGGAATAACCCCATTAGGGGGGTTTCGACCCAGATCCGCTTCGGCTGGAAGGGCGGCGTTTTAGGACTGGTTCCCGGCCTTGAAATTCGCGCCGAATGGGACGACGCCCTGGGGGTATTCAGGACGGCCCTTACCCCCTCCCTGGGTTTTGACGATAAGCTGCGGATCTTCGCCGGCCCCGCCCTTTCCGTGGGGAAACCGGCGCTGGACATGAAATCGGGAAAACGGCCCTACACCGGGGGGAATGCCTGGCTGGGGGCCGCGGGGGTCACCATAGCCCCCTTCAGCATCTCCCTGGGCAGGGGCAGGCTGGACCCCTATGGGGAATTGGCCTGGCAGTACTACCAGCGGGGCGGGGGGCTGGATATCAACCGGAATGCCGATATAGGCGCGGGCCTCCGGCTTTCCACCGGCCTCCGCTACACCTGGGACCTTTAGCAGCCTGTTGCGCTTGTGGATTTTTTGCTCAGGGCGCCTTTGGCGCCCCTTTATGCAAAAAATCCCGATTATTGGGCGTGCTTTCGGAGTTTGCAAGGTATAAATATTCATTTTATGAATATTTATACCGTTTTATGCGCGAAGCGCAGCAAACTCCCAGCCGGGCGGCCGCGGCCTCCTCTTCTCCGCGAAGCCGGAAATTCCCGGCTTTTGCTGTCGAATGTAACCATCCCCCGGCTGGGGGGTTTAGATTATGTAGAAACGCTTCTTCCTGATGTTCTCCTTTTCTTCTGTGCCGCCGCCGTTCTCCTCCTTTCGGCGGCGGTTTTTTTTTACTCGCAGTGGGGTCTAATACCCCGCCCTTCAGGGCGGTTAGAATCTGTAACACCAACAAGAAATGGTAGTAGACCCCACAGTTAAATAATTTCCTTACAGACCGAACCTCGTGAACAATGCAACGCATACACGATACCTCGCCC
>JAISAN010000134.1 GCA_031266635.1 Treponema sp.
GGGCTCCGCCGGGAACTGCGGGAGGAAATCGGCTGGGAGCCGTCCCTGCCGGATAGTGAAGCTTTTACCCTCTTCGCTTCGTTCCCCAACACCTACCCCTACAAAAACATCTCCTATAACACCTGCGATCTCTTTTTCACCCTTTCCGCGCCGGGGCTTGCCGAAAAAGACCTCCGCCTGGCGGAAGACGAAATTGCCGGGGTTCGTTTTGTGTGGCCCGGCGAGGTCGATATGGACGAGTTGGCCTTTGACTCCACCCGCCGGGCCATCCGGGCTTATTCGTGCCGCAGGGTCCTGCGCTAACCGGTGGAAGGTGGAGTTTTACCCCTCTTCGGACTAAACCCTGTTTGGTAATCAGACGGGAAGGGGTAAAACTCCCAAGCAATCCGCAAAGCGGATTGCAGCCTTTCGCCATGCGTTGACAAATTTGCGTTTCCCCACTGATAATCTTTATATATGAAAGAACTTGCGAAGCCCCTGGCCGCGCTGGGGATATGTGTGGCCGTAACCTTTCTGGCCGCCGGTTTTGCCGCGCTGGTCCAGACCGGGTTTGGCGCCATCCGGGTCAGTTCCGGGTTTTTTGAGGCCCCCTGGCCGCCTGAAGGGGAGACACCGGGGACTCTGCCTGTGGGACCGGGGGCCAAGCCTATCACCGCGGCCCGGATCGGCTATAAGCTGTATGTGCCCGCCGGGGCGGACGCGGCCCATCCGGTCCCGGCGGTCCTGGTGATGCACGGCTACCAGAACGACCGGGAAACCAGCGCGGCCTACGGCATTGAGCTGGCCCGCCGGGGCATCGCGGCCCTTTCGGTCGATCTCTACGGGCACGGTTATACCGAACCGGGAATGCGCGGCCGGGGCTGGGGAAGCCGTAAGCTCACCAATTTGAACAAAACCATTTCCGGCCCCCGGCGTTTCCTCGTCATGATGACATTCAGCGTCCTCGACTTCTTCCGGCCGGATATTTCCGCCGGACTGGTTGACAGCTCCATGGGGGGCAAGGCGGCGTATCAGTATCTGGCGCGGCTTCCCTTTGTGGACAGCTCCCGGATCGGCATTACCGGCCATTCTATGGGCACCTGGGCCGCCTGGTCTGTGGGGGCCGCGTTTCCCGGCCACCGGGCCATTGCGCTCCAGTGCGGCGAACTGCTCGTCCCCGAATATTACGACAGCGCCCGCTATCACTTTAACAACGTCCTGTTGATTCAGGCCCGCTGGGATGAATTCGATTATTTCCGGGATTTTAAGCCCAATGTTTTGGGGCTTGAGCAAACGCCCCTCCGGTATCACGACTTTATGGGCATGGACGTCCCGGTGGAGTGGGATAGAACCTACGGAACTTTTGACGATGGCAGCGCCCGCCGCATGGAACTGATTCAGAACAACCACCGCCTTACCACCCACGACAGCCATGCCCTGACCGCCGCCATGTACTGGTTTACCGGCGCCCTGGGGGCCCAAACCGCTCTGGCCGATTCGGATCATATCTACATGATCAAGGAAACGCTGGTTCTTGTTGCCATGCTGGCCGCCCTGCTCTCAACGCTTCCGGGCTTTCTCATTCTTGCGCGGATCAAATTCTTCAGTTCCCTGATCCAGCCGCCGGAACGGGAAGATCCCCGGCTCCTTTCGCCAAAAAGCCGGCGGGTAACCGTCCTTATTTCGATCCTCCTCAGCGGCCTCACCTTCCCCTTTCTCTGCCAGCTCGGCCACGGCCTCATACCCGTACCGGAAGACCTGTTTCGCATGACCGTGGGAAACGGGTTTATCACCTGGCTGACCTTCCTCATGCTGGCGTCTCTTTTCATGCTGATGTACTGGTACAAAAAGGGTGAAGGGCGGAAGATGGGCGTGAGCCTCCGGGACCTGGGCCTTGCGGGGAAGGATGAGCCGGGGCGGATTGACTGGCCCTTGATCGGCAAGTCGGCTTTAGCGGCCTTTATCCTCGCGGGGATGATGTACCTTTTTGTCGCGGCCAGCAGCGGTCTTTTCCAGCTTGATTTCCGGTTTATCTGGCCCTTTTTCAAACCCCTGAACGCCGGGCGTTTCGGCCAGTTCCTGGTGTATCTGCCGTTTTACGCCGCCTTTTTTACGGTCAGCGCGGGGGCCAAACTCTACGGCCAGATCCGGCTCCCGGAATTCAAGACCCCTGCGGCGACCCAGCTTGCCTGGTGGGGGTACAGCGTTCTGGTCATGCTGGGCGGCGTGTTTCTCATCGTCCTTGTCGAATACATCCCCTTCTTTCTGGGACTCGGCCCCGGCGCGGACCTGCTCTTTTCGCCCCTTTTCGGCGGCCCCTTTATGTCGGTGATGATCCTCCTGATCCCCCAGTTCGCGGCCTTCTTTTTTCTCTCCACCTGGCTCTACCGCCGGAGCAGCCTCGTCTGGACCGGCTCCTTCCTGACGGCGATTCTGGCAAGCTGGGTTCTCTGCGGGGGCAGCGCCATGTTTTAGGGGCGGCTCTTAGTTTTCAGGTGTTTCAGCGCTGTCCGAATTGATACCGGCCAGTTTTGTTTCAATCTGTTCCGGCCTATTGCTGCATCGAAAGCTGCCGGACAGTCTCAACATCAAGGCCGGTAATTTCACTAATAATCTCCGGGGTAAATCCTTTAGCCAGGGCGTTTCTGGCATCCTCTTTTTTTGCCGCCTTCAG
>JAISAN010000141.1 GCA_031266635.1 Treponema sp.
GCCCCCCCAGCCCGGCCAGTTCCGGGTACCGGCCCCCCAGAAACCCGGCCAACTCCGCCCGCAGCCGGGACGCTTCAACGTCAAACCCCGGCCGCTTTTCCACAAACACCCGCCGTACCATCATGGGAAAAGTCTACTTAAATTTGGTTTTACCGTACAGACCTAAACTTGATAGAAGGAAGGGGGGCGCATTTCCATACCGCCGCCCGCATACCGCCGCATCCTTGCCGCGCCCCCCTTCGGCGCAGCCCCGGTCTGCGCCTACCCCCCAAACGGCGCCGCTTACGTTCCCGCAGATATTACACGGCCGTGAAACTCGTTTTCACGGCCGTAAAAAACTTCCCTAGGACCCTGCAAGGCCGTTATAGGCCCCGGCGAGGGGGTTTGGGCCCCCCGGGACGAATTCAGTGCCTCCTTTGCGTTACCTTATTACTGCTTTGTCCATTTCCCCTGGGTCTGGCCAGACACTAAGGGCATATTGTCTTCGGTGCTGATGTTATCCCCGGTGTTCAGGGTTTCGTTGCAGAAATAGGAGGAAGAACCAGCAGTATAGCGTACCGCATGGCCGGGAGAATCGACACTGGTGGCGGTGTTTTCGATGTCCCCCGTATTGTGGGTTCTGTTGGCATCACCGTAGATGGTTCCCCCGGTCTTGGTGAAGAACCCGGAGCTGTTGAAATACACCCCGCCGCCGCTTTTGGCGGTATTGCCGGAGATATCCCCGCCGTTCATGATGAAGTCGCCGCCAAAGGCATACACGCCACCGCCCCGATCAACGGAATTGCCGGAGATTTCTCCGCCACTCATGGTGAAACTGCCGCCGACATACACCCCGTCGCCGAAGAAAGCTCTGGCGGTGATGGAATTGCCGGAAATTTTTCCACTGCGCATCGTAAAGCTGCCGCCAGATAAGACCGTCACCAGGGACGCATTATTACCTCTCTTGCCAACAAGGGAGCTTTCCCGCAGTATGAGGGTCTGTTCGTTCCCTATACGCAGCAGGCTTCCGAGGCCATCGTCGTTCATAGGGGTAAAACGGGAAAGCGCAAGGCTTTTGGTTCCCCGGAGGGAAACGATGATCCCTGTAACGGGACCGAAGGTGGAGCCGGTAGAGATGCCGGAAAGGTCAGTTACATTGCCGGTAAGGTTAATGACGTAGTTTTTGTTATTGCCGCCTTCCTGTATGGCGGCAAGGGCGGCGTCCCAATCGTCCTGGCTGGCTATGTCGAATGTGGCGGCAATGGTGGCGGAAGGGCCGAAGTCCTCGACGTTCATGTCCACCGGGGTGTCGCCTCCGCCGGCCCCGTTGGGGTTGGAGCAGGCGGCAAACATCAGGGTAAGGGCCAGCGCCAGAATTCCGGCCACCTGTGGGACGGTTCCGGGCCATAAGAACGTTAGGTTTTTCATGGCAAAAAACTCCTTCGCGTTTTAGCCCGCCGGCTTTATCAGCCCGCTATACGGGCCGTTGTTTTAGCCGGCCATAGAGCCGGAGAAAAACCGGGTTTGGGTATAGAGCAATCCCTCATAGGGACGAAATTTGGGCAAATTTTTTTAAGCGAATGTGTTAATTGCTGAGAGGCAGGAAAATTAAAGAGAGCGAATTTATGAGAGAGAGAGAGAGAGAGAGAGAGAGAGAGAGAGAGCAAGAACCGTGCCAAGTGGCGCTATTTTGGCGATTTTTTTCACCACAGGGCGTACATTTCTATAACGGTTCATACCGGACATTCGAACTCCCTGCCGCCGTTAGGCGGCTTGTTATGATGTTATCCGCACTTTTGCCGTGTCGTCAAGCCCGCACAGAAGCGGTATGGCTCTTTGAAGGGCTGCGGGCCGCGGGAGTCCTGGAAAACGTATCCGCCGGTGAGTGTTCCGGGGGCGGGAGACAATCTGCCGCTTGTACCGGAGGAGGTGGAAATTGCCGAGAGATTTAGTGATGAGACAGGGAAGCTAAGGAGATAGGAATTTGAGGTTGTTCCAAAACCCGGTTGGTTTTGAAACAACCTCGTAAATCTAAGGTTGCTGTTCCAAAAACTGAAGTTTTGGAACAGCCTCATTTGTTCATACGGTAGACGCGTTATGGACCCGGACCGCGAACCCGCGGCTTCGACAGGGTATTAGCTCCCACCTCGCATAAAAAATCATAGGCATGCTAAACTACTGAAACGGCAATTTAAACCGGAGGTAAAACCATGACTATCATACTTCCCCCCAGAACCGCGCTTGTGTACGGGGAAACCGATGTGCTTGTGGCGGGCGGCGGGCCCGCGGGGATCGGCGCGGCGGTGGCTGCCGCCCGAAGCGGCCGCCGGGTGATGCTGCTGGAAAAGCGGGGCTTCCTGGGGGGCAATATTACCGCCGCCTATGTGGAGACCTGCAATCATTTTATGCATCATTTGAGCTTTCAGACCAGCGGCATCTGGGCGGAAATGGAAGAAGGCTACCGCGCCCAATTCGGCCGCTCCGGGGACATCCGCCCCAATGCCCCGCACCGTTTTTCCAGTGAATACCTGAAAATTTTTTTCGATGCCTTTGTGGGGAACGCGGGGGTGGAGATATGCCTCCACAGTTTCGTCAACGAGGTGGTGGTGGAAAACGGCGTCATCAGCCATGTGGTTATCCAGGGCAAGCAGGGGCCGGCGGCGATCAAGGTGAAGCAGGTGATCGACTGTACCGGCGACGGGGATCTGGCCTTTGCCGCGGGAGCGCCCTTTGATCAGGGCCGGGACAGGGACCACCGCTGCCAGCCCGGAACGCTTAATTTCCGTATCGGCGGGGTGGACGCCGCGGCCCTGGTCAGGGACGGGAACGATCAGCTTAAAGAACTTAACCGGCGGTTCCGGGAAGATTACCGGGCCGGAAAAACCGGCCTTTCCTGCAAACGGCAGGACATTCCCATGGGGCGGCTTACCGAAAACGGGCTGGTGTCCTACATCAATTACCCCTGCGCCTACGGCGTCGATCCCACCAGCTTTGCCGATCTTACCAGGGGCGAGATCGAGTGCCGGCGTTACATCCCGGAACTATGCGCCTATATGAAAGAAAATTTTCCGGGGTTCGAAAAAAGCGAACTGGTTTCCATCGCGCCGGAGATTGGGTTCCGGGACAGCCGCCGTATCCGGGGGGATTACCGGCTTACCATAGACGACGTGCTTTCGGGCCGTCACTTTGACGACGCCATCGCCGTGTACCCCCAGTTTTACGATATGCTTTCCCCGGACGCCAACATGAACGAGGGCAGCCCCCGGGACGCGGGCTATAACGGGTATATCTGTTCCTATCCTAAAGACGGCCTCAACTTTGAAATCCCCTACCGCTGCCTGCTGCCCCTGGGGGTGGAAAATCTTCTCACCGCCGGCCGCTGCATCTCCGCGGATCATGTGGCCGAAAGCGGCATCCGGGCCATATCCGCCTGTATGTATACCGGCCAGGCCGCGGGAACCGCCGCGGGTCTCGCCCTGCAAAACGGCGTGAACCCCCGGTCCGTCAACACAACGGAACTGCGGGAAAAGCTCCGGGCGCAGAACTGCATCCTTTAGGCCCCCCCCGCGTCATCACATCAGCGGGGCGAAGATCCTGAGTATGTCGGGGATGATTTTCTGGAAGACATTCCGGGCACATTCGGCCAGGGTAATCTCGTGGGAAAGGGGAACGGTCTTGAGAAAATCTTCCTTTACCGCCCGGACGGCCTGGCTGTTGTAAAGCCGGACGCCGCATTCAAAATGGAGGTAGAGGCTGCGAAAATCCAGATTGGTAGTCCCCACCGTGGCTACCCGGTCGTCGGAAACAAAGGTCTTGGAATGGTTAAAGCCGGAGGTGTATTCGTACACCCTTACCCCGGCGGAGACAAGCTGCCGGTAATAGGACCGGGAGCAGATCGCCACCATCCACTTGTCCCAGCGGTGGGGGGTGATAATCCGCACGTCCACCCCGCTTTTTGCCGCCAGGGTCAGGGCGGAAAGCAGATTGTCGTCCACCACCAGGTACGGGGTGTTGATATACACATAGTTCCGGGCGCTGTTGATAATCTGGATGTATACATGTTCCCCCACATTTTCATCGTCAATAGGACTGTCCGCGTAGGGCTGGACAAAACCGTCGGACTCCACGGGGCAGGGGCCGTTCTGCCAGGGATAAAAGCTTCCGTAGGCGTCAACTTTTTTCCGCTTGAGGTTCCACATCTGGAGGAATATCAGGGTAAGGGACCACGCCGCTTCCCCGGTGATCAGAATGGCGGCGTCCTTCCAGTAGCCGAAGCGCTCAATGGCGTTGATGTATTCATCCGCCAGGTTCATGCCCCCGGTAAAAGCCGTCTTCCCGTCAATGGAGATGATTTTCCGGTGGTCCCGGTTATTCTGGAGGGATGAAAAAATCGGCTTGAAGGGACTAAAAACCAGGCACTTGATCCCCCGCTGTTCCAGGCGCTGGGAAAAATCGGGCGGCAGGGACAGAAAACAACCCAGATCATCGTATATGATCCGCACATCCAGCCCGCCGGCGGCTTTTTTTTCCAGAATCGACAGAATGGGATCCAGCATCACCCCTTCGCGGAGGATAAAAAATTCCATAAAGATATACCGTTCCGCCTTTTCCAGCTCTTCCAGCAGACGGGGAAAAAACGCTTCGCCCGAGGGAAAGTATTCGGTCCGGGTATGGGTATAGATGGGAAAGTCCGCGTATTCCTGGAGGTAATACGCCTGGGGGAAATATTCCGGCAGGGAGGCGGCCAGGGAAGGAAGACTGTTCCCCGAAAGGGAAAAGAACGGCCTGCTTTGATCGATGGTTTGTTTGGTAAGCCGCCTTAGTTTTCGGGGATTTGACTGAAAATAAAAGACAACATACATAATCCCCCCGAAGATGGGGAACATCATAATAAGGAAAATCCAGGTGAGCTTGTAGGCGGCCTTGTCCTTTTTATTAAGTACATGGACTGATACGATGATGCTCAGTACATTGAGCCCCCAACTGATATACTGGAAGGACATACTGGAGCCTATGATAAGAAATATCAGGAAGCCGATTTGAGAAAGGAGAAGCAGGATGACCAATGCCCTCCGCCTGAAGACCGCCCAGCCGAATTTCTTTTTCATGCTTTTACCTGAGGCTGTTCCAAAACTTCAGTTTTTGGAACAGCGACCTTAGATTTACATGGAAAAGTGGGCATTTGACCACTTTTCCAAGAGGTTGTTTCAAAACCAACCGGGTTTTGGAACAACCTCGCCTGTTTCCGGAGGCGGGAACTTCATTATCTGCCCTAGACCGGCCAGGGGCCCGCGCCCTGGCGGAGCAGCCGCGCCTCATCCCCGGAAAGATCCAGGATAGTGGAAAAAATCCGTTCCCGTTCTTCCCCTCCGTCCAGAATAAGATCCAGCCCCCCAATATCTTCCAGTTCCCAGCCCCCCTCGAAGAGGTCTTCCTCGGGGATAGGCGGCAGTTCGCTTTTATCTTCCCCCGCGGATGAGCCCGCTTCCCCGGAAACGCGGTTCCCCGCCGCCATACTCCGTTTTGCGGTGATCGAATAGAGGGGCTGCCCCAGATTTTTTATTAAATGGAGGGGCAGGGGATGATCGGGCAGCCGGACACCTACTTCCCGGCGGCGTATGTCCAGAGCCTTTTCGGTGCCCAAAAGGGTTTTCAGGATAAACACGTAGGGCCCCGGGGAAAGGCGCTTGATCAGCCGGAACCGGGTATTGTCCAGGCTGCACAGTTCGCCGAACTGGGAAATATTGGAACAGAGCAGGGTAAAGTGCCGTTCATCCCGCTCGCCGGAAAGGGATTTGAGTTTCTTGATCCCCTTCCGGGATTTCAGGGAACAGACCAGGCTCCAGCTCGTGTCGGTGGGGAGGGCCAAAAGCCCCCCATCCTCAAGCAACTGTATTGCCCGGACAAGAATCCGATCATCCATATTGGTGGAAACCACATATTCAATCATGGAGGTCCCTAATCCGCTGCCCCGCTCAGGGAACCCAGATAAGCTTGTCCGGGGCGGATTCGTTGAGGAAAATCTTCCGGTAACGGCCCGAATGGGAAACCCCCGGATTCTCCGGGAAATAGGTGGCCCGGAAAAACCAGATCACGTCGGCCATCGTTGCCGCCGAGTTGGAGGGAGCGTAGCGGAACCATATCTCTTCATCCTCCAGTATCTTTTTTGCGGCGGCATCGTCTATTAATTCAGGGTCGGTGAGGCGGCGAAGCTCCGACCGGAGGCCGCCGTAATGGGTATCGCCCACACGTAAAAGCCGCAGGTGATCATGATCGTCCATCCAGTAGATTTCATAGATCCCCGCTACCGAAGGAACCTTGGCGTTGATGATCCAGCGATCCGCCAGCGAAAGGGGGGACCAGTTTACAAAATAAAACACATCCGTACCTTTTTCCTTGGCGCTTATGCCATACTCCATAAGGATACTATAGCATAGGCCGGTTATATATTCCATACACCCGGAGGGAAAAAGAAGTATGAAAATTTATACAAATTCGCTCAAAAGCCCGGTTTTTTTAATTTGATGCCGGCGGATTATCCGCGCCGGGAAGCCCCCCGCCAGGTTTTGGGGCTCTTTTTTGGATAAAATCGGTAATTCTTTATTATATAATGAATTAAACAGTTGTTATTTTCTCCGGCGCTGGTAAAAAAACCGCAAAAAAGAGAAGTTTTTAACGATTCCGGTAAAAAATATTACCCTGGACCGGAAAAAAACAAAAACTTGGCATGAAAATTGCTGGTATTATGGCAGAAGAGGCTCGTATGAAAGAGAAAGATAAAAATGGCGCCGGCGATGATCCCATACAGACCTATTTTAATCAGATTAAACATATCCCCTTGTTAAATTTTGAAGAAGAACTGGAGCTGTCCCGGCGGATCCAGGAGGGGAGTGAAGCGGCCCGCCACAAACTTATCACCGCCAACCTGCGGCTGGTAGTTAAAATAGCCCGGAATTATATCACCTCCGATGTGGCCTTTATGGATATTATCCAGGAAGGCAACATGGGGCTTATCCACGCGGCGGGGAAATATGATCATATCAAAAATGTCCGTTTTTCTACCTATGCCGGATGGTGGATCCGCCAGTATATCAGCCGCTACCTTTCCAACAAGCGCCGGGCCATCCGCCTGCCCCACCGGAAAGAAGAACTCCTCAGAAACATCCAGCGGACCTACCATGTCCTTAGCCAAACCCTTATGCGCCAGCCCAGTATTGGGGATATCGCGGTGGAGCTTTGCGTTTCTGTCGAGGAGATCGAAACCATTCTCAGGATAGCCAACGGTTTTGTCTCCCTGGAGGTGGAAGCGGGGAACACCGAATATCCCTCGATGATGGACCTCCACGAAGATTATACCTACAGCCCCGAACGGACTTTTTTCAAAAAATTCTCCCAGGACGAAACCCTGCGTTTTCTCAGCCGCCTTAAGGATCAGGAAAAGCGGATCCTGATGTACCGGTTCCAGTTTCCCGGCTGTGAAGGCCATACCTTAAAAAAGATCGGCGACCAGATGGGGTTTTCCCCCGAAACCGTCCGCCAGATAGAAATTAA
>JAISAN010000152.1 GCA_031266635.1 Treponema sp.
CCCGGAGGCGCCGAGGAACTCTTTGGTGCTGACGGACCAGAGCCGCTCCCCCCCTTCCAGGTGGGAACTGGAGGTCTTGAGGACCGTGGGCCAGAGGGGCCAGGGCGCGGTTTCGGGGCGGTGCTCCGGCGGTTTGGGGAGGAGTTCTATCTGGGTGACTTTTTTGGCCCCCTGGCGGTTGGCGGTGCCGACGCAGTCCGATCCGGTGTCCCCGCCGCCGATGACCAGCACCCGCTTGCCGTAGGCGGTGATGGGCTCGATGCCGGCGTCCGTTTCCCCCCCCAGGCTGCGGTTCTGCAGGGAGAGGAAGTCCAGGGCCTGGACGATGCCGCCGAGTTCCCGGCCCGGAGCGGTAAGGTCCCGGGCTTCCCGCGCACCGATGGTGAGGAGTACCAGGTCGCAGGAGGCTTCCAGGCTGGCGCTGTCGATTACCTGGCTGTCGCCGCCCAGGGTGCCGAAGGCGTAGGGGGCGTCCCCGATCCGGGTGCGGGTTTTGAAGCTTACCCCCTCGGCTTCCATAATCCTGACCCGCCGGTCGATGAAGCTCTTGTCCAGCTTAAAATCGGGGATGCCGTAGCGGAGATAGCCCCCCACCTTGCGGTCCCCTTCGTAGACGGTGACGGAAAAGCCCGCCCGGTTCAAATACCAGGCGGCGGAGAGGCCCGCGGGGCCGGCCCCTACCACGGCGACTTTCTTGCCGTTCCGCCTCCGGGGGGGCTGGGGGACCACAAGGCCCAGGGTAAAGGCCTTTTCGATGACCGCCAGTTCGTTCTGCCGGATGGTTACCGGATCGTCGTTGGCCCCCAGGACGCAGGAGGCCTCGCAGAGGGCGGGGCAGACCCGGCCGGTAAATTCGGGGAAGGGGGTGGTGTCCTGCAGCACCGCCCAGGCCCCCACCCAGTCCCCCTTGTAGAGCCGGTCCTGCCAATCGGGCATACTGTTGCCCACGGGACAGGCCCAGTGGCAAAAGGGCACCCCGCAGTCCATACAGCGGGAGGCCTGGGCTATCCGGTCCGGTTCGGAGAGGGAGAGTTCCACCTCGCTGTAATCGTTGATCCGTTCCTCGACCGGCCGGTAGCCTGCTACCTGCCGCTTAACTGTTAAAAACGCTCCGGGTTTCCCCATGCCGTACTCCCTTGCGCCAGGCTGTTAGTATCCCGGCTGTTTTAAAAATGTGGATTTTTTCCAAAGAAAAATGCCCCAAACACGGAACCGCGCAAGAGATAGGAGGGGCGCGGAGCGGCCGCGGCCCCGCGGCCGGAGCGATAGCGGAGCCCCGGATAGCCCGGTTTCCGGCGCGAAGCGCCGGAAATGCGCCCAAAACAAAAACCCGCGGTTTGAATCATGTCTGGATACTAAGGGGTAATGTAGCCCTGGTGTTTCAGGAGTTCCGCGTTCAGAATTCCCCCCCCGGCGGCCCCCCGCACGGTGTTGTGGGAGAGCCCCACGAAGCGGAGGTCGAAGACGCCGCAGGGCCGAATCCGTCCTACCGTCACCGCCATGGCCTTGTCCGCGTCCCGGTCTTTCCGGGGCTGGGGCCGGTCTTCCTCCTCCCGGACGATGATGGGCCGGAGGGGGGCCGTGGGGAGATTGAGTTCCTGGGGCAGGGAACGGAAGTCCGCCCATATCCGTTTTACCTCGTCTATGCCGGGTTTCTTTTCCCCGAATTCCAGGCTCACGCAGGCGGTATGTCCGTCCGCCACGGCGACCCGGTTGCAGTGGGCCGAGATCTTGGGCAGCTCCCTTTTGACGATGGCCCCGTCCTGAATATCCCCTAAGATTTTGAGGGGCTCCATTTCCGATTTCTCCTCCTCCCCTCCTATGTAGGGAATAATGTTGTCGATCATGTCCAGACTGGCCGGCCCGGGATAGCCTGCGCCGGATACCGCCTGCAAGGTAGAAACGATGATCCGTTTGATCTCATATCCCGCCCGTATCAAGGCGTAGACGGGGGTCGTATAGCTTTGGATAGAACAGTTGGGCTTTACGGCGATAAAACCCCGGTCCCAGCCCTTCCGCTTTTTCTGCAGGGGGATAATATCCGTGTGGCCGGGGTTTACCTCGGCGATGAGCATGGGAACGTCGGCGGTCCAGCGGTGGGCGGAGGCGTTGGAGATTACCGGGAACCCCGCGGCGGCGTAGTTTTCCTCCAGGGCGAGGATCTCCTCCTTGCCCATTTCCAGGGCGGAGAACAGGAAGGCGCAGTTTCCCGCCTCGGCCTGGGTCAGGGCCTGGGACAGATCGTTGGCGTCTCCCACCACCAGATCCCCTACCTCCGGACCGCATCCCCCGCCTTTGCCCGCGTGCCAGCGTCCGGCCGCAGCGTCTTTATATTTTTTTCCGGCGCTTCGGGAAGATGCCGCCACATAGCGGACTTCGAACCAGGGATGATTCGCCAACAAGGCGATATACTGCTGTCCTACCATGCCTGTGGCGCCCAGGACGCCCACCGGTATTTTTGCCATTTGGATCCTCCGGCCTTATTTTACCTTAAAGCGGTGGACAAAAGAAATAGGACGGGTTTATACTGCCGCCATAATGGTGGAGTTTATCTCCGGTATTGTATGAAGCCTGCATACCTTAGGTTGTCATCCGTATCGTTTTCATACTGGTTCGGTACCGCTGCCTGCGCGTATTTTACGGTGTTGCTCCAGAAGAACGGTTATTCCCCCGCCCAGGTGGGGATCGTCAACGCGGTTAATTCGGCGGTCACCATTGCGGCTACCCCGTTTTGGGGGATGACGGCCGATAAATTCCGTTCCATCAGAAACGTTATCCTCGCCACCATGTGCGTCGGTATTCCCCTTTGGATGCTGATACCTTTATCCCTTAAGATTTTTGCGGGCCCCCTGGCCCTGCTGTTTATCATAGCCCCCCTGGGCTGTTTCTTCCGCAATCCCCATCCTTCTCTGGTAGACGCCTATATCGTCCAGCGGTGCGGCCGGGACGGCTTAACCTACGGCTATGTACGGCTTTGGGGTTCTATCAGTTACACCATCGCGAGCATGGGTTTCTTTTTTCTTTTGCCGGTTACGGGGGTGGAAGCCGCCTTTTATATCTACGGAGCCGGCTGCCTCCCCTTCCTTATTTTGATGTGGAATTTTCGGGACCCCGATGCGGCCGCTGCCGCCGGGCAGCGGAAGGCCCTGACCTTTCGACAGATGGGTTTCGGCAGGCTTTTCAAAAACTACTATTTTATCACCTTCCTTATTTTCGCCCTCTTTATTTACCTCCCTAATACCACCTCCAACGCTTTTATGCCCTATCTTATGGAAAGCGTAGGGGGAGAGTCGGCCCGCTACGGTCTTATCACCGGATTTAAAGCCCTGCTGGAGGTGCCTTCCCTGTTCCTGATGCGGACTCTCCGCAAACATTTCCCCCTGCCCGTTATGCTCGCCGGGGCGGCGGTTTTTTATTCTACGGAAGCCCTGCTCTACGCCAACGCATCCAGCATGACCCACATCGTGTTTATCCAGATCTTTCAGGGCCTGGGCGGAGGCCTGTTGATCGGCAGCTCCGCCAACTATCTTTACTCCCTGTCCCCCCCGGAGCTTACCTCCACCGCCCAAACCATGAACGGCGCCCTGGGAGCTGCCGCGGCCATCATCGGTAATTTGGTGGGGGGCGTCCTGATCGTATTGGTGGGGATCCGCCGCTTTTACTTCATTATCAGCGGCGCCCTCCTTTTTGCTTTGATTTTTTTCGCCTTTACCCTGTTTTTTGGAATCAAGATCTTAAATAAGAAACTCCCGGCCGCCCGTTGATATGCCGCGGGATTCCTGGTTTTGTAATTACCCGCGGGTAACCGCGGTTAATGAGGAGGATATGTCATGAGCAACGGAATCGTAAAGAAGCACGATCTTTCCATCATCTTGTTCACGG
>JAISAN010000177.1 GCA_031266635.1 Treponema sp.
TGATCGCCGACGGCGGAATATTTACCGCTGCCGCCGCCTGTGACGCCCGTTCTGCCGATGGGCGTCATGAGCCGCACTTTGTCATATTCCCCGGCGTTCCAGGACAGGGGAAAACCGGGGGTAAGCACAGACCCGGCCGCAGAATCACCGCCCATGATCCATATCCTGACCCGCTTGCCGTCCGCATAGGGAGCCGGAAATTTAAATATGCCGCTGCCGCCAGCGCCGTCAAGCCTTGTGGTATACTCAGTACCCGGGGGAGGTTCCGTATTGTTAAACACTAAAACCGATCGGTACGCGACCTCGCAGGATGGTTCGGAGGAGATGTTCCCGGAATTTGGGAAATAGGCCACGGCGGTAAGGCGGTAGGCCATACCCCCCAGGGCATAATTGGTACTGCCAATTTTGAAAGGCGTTCCCTTGTATGTTTCGGTACGGCCTTCCGGATCGGCGCTTGGAGGTTTTGCCGGCGTATGCGGATTAGGCAGTTTGCCCGGATGGGGGTGCTCCCGCCAAACAGGCGGCTTTGCCTTCACCGTTGAATTAAGAACGCCGGTTTCCGCCGGCTTCGGCGAGGGGACAAGATAATATTTGTTATCGGGCTCCCTGCTCTGCTCAAGCAGATAATTCTCCACCGGATCGACCGTAAAGGAAGCGGTCTTGGCGGGATCGGTATAGTATATCTCCGCGCCGGGGGTACGGCAGTCCAGTTTGACCCGGGCGACAGCCGGCTGATGAGCCTGCATGGCGTCACCGTTTCCAAAAATTTCCTCATCGTTCTTTTCGATGCGGAAAAAAGGCTTTTCCACACCGGGGGACAAAACCGTGCTTGTTACCTCATCGCTGTCAATCCGCGCCAGGCTGTCCGTGAGAAAGCCTTTGGAAATGATAAGATTGTATTTTACGCCCTTGAGGGGCTGGAACGAGCTCACATTGACCGCTAGGGTATGGGAAGACACGGTAACCTGGGAGGAATAGGCGGAAAGAACAATTTTTTCTTTGTTCCTGATAGCGTCCCGTAAATTCGTGTCTTGCTGACTGGCGGCCCCAAAACCAGCGGTATCCAGATCGAACCGCAGTACATATTTCGGGTCCGTATCCGTTCTGCCGTCGTCAAAGGCGCCGTTGATTGTCAGTTCATAATAGGGCTTGCTATCCTTGTCGGTGTAGCCGTCTATCTCCAGTTCCTCATACCGGGCACTGGGAATCACCGAGGGAATACGGTAGTCGTTTTTCTCAATTTCCATGGTCAGGTCCCCGCTCCCCCTGACCAGGCTCCAGGGAAAGGAGGTATTTTCCTTCCAGTCAAACTGCACGGTCAGGACCCCGTCCGCCATACCAATAGAAGACACGGCGGGTTTGCCGTGAACCACATAGATCTTCTTTTGCTGCGCCAGAAGATAGGCCGCGTCGGGGAATTTTATCTCGCCGTTGATGTTGATTTTATCCCCGTAGGCATCCGTAAAACTGAAATCCCCGCCGGATGTATCAATAGCCGTTAGATCCAGCGGATTGGTTCCGGGGGTATGGTCGCCGTCCTGCATGGTATAGGTGAAATAAAGCGTTTTGCCCGGAGAGCCGGATGAATACTCCGCGTACCTGTCACCGGAACTTCCGGCTTCAATGTTCAGTTTGAGTTTGGGTTTTCCATCGACAATAATGGGAACATCAAAGTCAAGGAGTATATTTACGCGGTCTCCCGCCTTGTACATTCCGTCCGTGTTAGAGGAACTTATCCGGGTAAGAAATTTATACGCCATCGAAGGCCGTTTTATCGCGGTAATATAGGCGTAACCGGTATCTCCGGATATACCGTGCGTATCTGTGGCAACAGCTTCAATGCGGTAATCTCCCGGCGTACCGGGAATGGTAAAGAACCACTCACTCTGATTATCTTTGAAAGGAACGGTGCCTTCCGCTGCCGGTTTTCCCTCGGTTTGCCGGCTTGCCCGGTTCCACCGGTATACCCTGTACCACAGGGAAGCTACTCCGTCGTCATCATAGGCGTAGACGGTATTTTCCCCGCTCTCATAGAGTTTGGTATAGGGGTCCGCACCGGGATCCGAACCGGCGGAGAACACGACCCAGGGTCTATCCGATTCGGGCCACCACATGAACCAGCCGGAACTTTTGTACTCCTCCTTCATTTGACTGTCCGTAAGCCGGCTGATAATCTGCAAGGGGGTTCTGCCGGAAGCGGGCTGCCCGCCGGCGGAATTCTTAATCTCGGCATGGGAAATAGTGATGGAACCGATCCGTTTCGAGACGGGAATGGTTTTTTCATACCATATATTTCCGGCGATCGGAGCCGTGGCGGACGGCGGGGGACCTGCCAGATAGATGGTCAGATTCCCGCCCCGGGAAAAATCCCCGCCGCTAATCTCGTAATCTACAGATACCGATTCATTATAAAGTTCCCCCATAAGGGCCGGGTTTAGGCGGGCACGGTCGTCCATGTCTTCCAGAACCTGGGGGATACGGTTATCAGTTCCGGTCTTGAGGACGGGATTCAGGACGGTGAAGAAGGGCTTTTCGTTATAGCAGGTAATCTTGACCCGCTGCACCGAATGGGCGTCGTTATTACTGAATTCGTCAAAACTGTTTACGACGATCACATAGTCACCCGGCGATATTCCGGCCAGGGAAACGGAAAGCGACCAGTTAACGCTGGTTCCGTTTACGTTCCATGTCCCCGCACAGGGCTGCCAGGGCGATTCCGGCTTTTCCCGGGTCTGCCAGGTTCCCTGGCTGTTTTTCCATTCCCGGCTTACCTTTTCTATGTTTACGGTAAGCCGGGTGGGTTTAACATTATCCGTAACAGTACCGGCCAGTTCGAATTCTTCCAGAACGACTTCGGCAAACGCGGGGCGCGTTATCGTCAGCCGGGGGGCCTCCAGGTCCAATTTGGGACCCAGAGCAACTACCTGGCAGGACCAATTCAGCGCGGCTGCCGCAAGGGAAACTATAAAGACAAAAAAGGTGTTATAGAATTTCATCATCCATTCCTTACCAGAATTGTACAGCGTACCGGTAAACCAGCATGCCGTAACCGGAATCAAAGTTTTTATAACTATTTTCATTTATCACGTCGCTGTTTTCATTAACGTTATATCCATAGCTTTTGATATGGTTCCAGGAATCGACGATCTCCCAGGAAAGCCACAGATAATTGTATTTGGCTCCGTCCTGAATCCGGTACATGTCTTTCCCGTAGTTTTCATCAAACACCGATACTTGGGGGAAGGGAAAACCCGCCAGTGTACGGTTTTCACCACTGAGCCTCAACCTGCACAAAGGCTCAGACGGCATATACGGATGCTTGAACATAATCACAGTTTTAAATACCCCTTCGTAACCCGGCGCCGACACGGCGAGAGCCGGGGAAACGGTACGTTCCGCGCGGGCCGCCACATAATCCTTCCGGGCCCTATAGAGTTCCCCGTCGCCGCTGCCGCCGGCCCGCGCGGCAATACCGGATACCGCCGTTTCTTTCTTGTCTCCGGCATAAAAGGGGCCGCCATACGGAACCGTCAAAGGTATCATTGAAGCGAAATCGGCTTTTTTCGCGCCGGGAATCGTATAGTTTTTTCTGGTATTGGCGTTATTCAAACTTTCATTTCCCAAGCCCCAGCCGGTATCCCATTGAAAATTCTCCGGCGCTTTGCCGCCCTCATAACCGGTCTTATGCACTAAGCCATAGTGAATCACCGCCCCCGGGGTTTCGCAATCGATCCGCACCGGGACATCCACATCGGGAAGGAGCTGCGTATAACCGGCTTTCATAGGATTGCCGCCGTTATAGGAAATCCTGTTCACCCGGATCACCGGGGCTTCGGTCTCGGGAGACCAGAAATGATACCGGTATTCGCCCGTGGCATCGGGCGCCGGGTAATAATCAGTGTAGGGATTGTTGTAGTAGGGATCGCCGGTACCGGCCAGCCAGCCCAGTGGGGCGGCGATATTACCGCCCTGATCCCGGAAACTGCCGGGGGCTATGCGGAGTTCCCATTCCCTGCCCCGTTCCAGTTCCCGGGGAAGGGTGATGGTAACCTGATTCCCGTTTATCGTTATATGGGTACTGGCGGCGCTAAGATCCTGCCACTTCCATTTGGCTTTGTTAAACACATCCCGCAGGGGCTCAATCTCAGGGCCCGTAAGCCCCAGATTGAAGTTGAGGACATATTTGGAATCAAGATCCGGCCTGACCGGATCGACGGAAACATCCAGACCGTGGGTGTTTTTGGTGTAATAATTCCGCTTATCCTTTATGGGGTCTCCCAGGGGGAAACCGGCGCTGTCCACATCGGTGAGAATTTTTTTATCCGCCACCGTGAGGGCGGTGTTTTGGGAAAGCGTCCTGAACTCATCGCCGGTTAACACCGGGGGTATATACCAGCCGCCGTAGGGACGGACCTGGATAAGGCCGCCGGTTTCCGCAAACACCGGCTCGGAAAAGGTGAGGATGATTTTTTTTCGATTAAGGGCCGCGTCCATGACGCCGCCTTTGCCCGGTGAAAAACCAATAATTTTCGGCGGTTCGGCATCCACGGTAAGGCCGGGACGGGAGAAAGCGGTGGAACCGCCGCCCTTCCAGGTTTGGCCGTACCGGTCTACAATTCCGGCAAGGCTGATGTCGTCTATCGTTATGTTGTGCATAAGATCTCCGGACTGGATGGTGTAGTCAAAATAAAGAACCCCCGATCCGGAAGAATTTTTGGATGGCCTGATAAACACTTGTTTGTTTTTATGGTCGCCGTTTTCGGCGCCGGAAAATTTAATATAAGCGGTTTTTTCGGCATCGCTTTGCATAAAGATCGTATCCTGAAAGGCAAGCTTAAACGTTAACAGCGAGCCTTTGGTATAAACCCCATCCGGCTCAACGCAGGTTATCTCTTTTATGTCCGGGAAAGGGGGTATGGTATTTGGATCTTTCACTTCTACATCAAAAGCCCGGCCGGACCACGCGGACCCCGCCGGCGGTATGTTCCCCATTTTCCGATCCGCCGCGAAGATCGCCAGGGTATACGCGCCGGGGTTGGAAGGGGCATACACAAAAACATTTTCCCGGCGTTTTCGGTAATTACCGGCAGCCAGGAGCGAGTCCCCCAGAAGAGCGTTTCCCTTGGCCGCGCCTTCCCAAAGACCGGCCAGCTTTTTTTCGTTATCTGTTCCGGGTATACCGGCCCATTCGGCGGGGGTAAATGTCTTGGCGTATATGAGCCCCAGATCATCATCATCAAAGACCGTAACATCAATACGCTCCCCCTGAATAACAGAAATCTTTCCCTTATCTTCCCGGCTTACGCGGATCCGGGGATTATCGGACTCCGCTTTCCAGCAGAAAAAGCCCAGAGAATTATCTTTTCTACCCGCGTTTACCTCCTCATCAAAAACTTCCACCGCCATCTTTATATAATGGAGCCCCGACGCCGATTCCGGCAGGACGCCGGTCAACATATTCCGGGTAAGTTCCCACTCGGGAACCATGGGATTCCGGGAAACGCTGGGCAAGTCCGTCAGGCGGAGGATGAGGCTGCCTGAGGACTCATCATATTCGTAAAGTTTCAGCCGGGCATTTTTGATCCTGCGGTTTTCATCCAGCCGCGCCCGGATCTTGACCGACTCATTCTGAAAATAATCCATCTGCTCATAGGTATCAGGGTCATAGGTCTTTAATTCTTCCAGGGATTTCAGCGCCGGATAGGGGATAAGGCCGTCGTGCCTGATAAGCGCCACATGTGAAACGCCCGGCGGCGTGTGATCAACAAAAACGGTGACCATGCCGGTTCCGGTATTGCCCCCTTTGTCATAGGCTGTGGCTTTAAGCCCGTATTCGCCGTCTCCGGGTATGGACATCAAAAGAGACCATTGGTTCCCGTTTATTTCCGCGCGGCCATATTCTTTACCGCTTTTTATATCACTGATAACTACTTTTACTACCTTGATATTATCCGCCCAGTCCCCCCGGATCTCAAATTCACCGGGCACATAGCTGAATTCGGCGGGACTCGTGATGTTTATTGCGGGAGGCGTCAGATCAACAATAGGCCCTACACCAGCCGCGTTTTCGCAGGATATGAGCAAACTAAAACCCAGCGCAAAAAACGCCGCCATGGGGTATAAAAATCTTCTCACACAGTTCATATAAAATTTCCGTCCTGAAAAATAACCGGCCTTATTCAAAAGTCTGGTTTAATACCTGAGGCTGTTCCAAAACTTCAGTTTTTGGAACAGCAACCTTAGATTTACGAGGTTGTTTCATCAGACCTTTGGTCTGCACCAACCGGGTTTTGGAACAACCTCACCTCGCTCTTGATGTTGCGTAAGCAACTTTCTTGCCGCGCAGAGGCTCATTCGATAACGCGAACCCCCGGTTACCAACCTATTACAATATATTATTATTTCAGTCAACAATCAAAATACCGCTATCCGGAAGGTATCCCAATGAACCTCCCGCCCTGAAGCTCTCCCGCGAAAGCGGGCTCCCGGGTATCTTGCAAGCCTTACATTGTTCACGAGGTTTATACGCAAAAAATGTTTAAAAATTCAGTTTTGGGAAATCCTCATTCATTAGAGTTCAAAATTGGACTTGTTCGACAACATGGTTGGTTATTTCACAAGGCTTGCGGTTTTTTAATGGAATTTGTTCAGAAACTGAAGTTTCCGAACAACTCTATTATTTAACCAGGAAAAGTCATAAAAGTCAAGCATCCATCCTTTTCGGTAACATTTCAAAATGAGGCATTTCGGCATCGCATAATACGCGGAGAGGGCCTCAAAATCTGAAAAGCAGGCCCACGTCAACGGCGTAGACCGGCTGAATTCCGGGATCAAGCCCCAGTTCCTTACCGTAAATCGAACAGTCAAGCTTGACAAAAGACAGATTCAGGCCGAATCCCGCCGCGGGGAGCGCGTCGCTTATACCGGCGCGGATACTGAGTACGTTAAGAAGCACTATCTCCGCGCCAAGTCCCACGTTCAGAATGGGATTACGGGGAATCAGGCTGCGGAGATCCAGAAAATTCCGGTAATCCGCCATGACGGAAAAAACGGAAATATACCGGTCCAGGAACGGGGAACGGATCCGGTATTTAAGCCCGAAATCAAGCCGGGAGTTTACTGTTCCATAAGACCGGACGGGGGCTTCTTTTTTCTGAATGGCTCTGATGGAAGAAAAGGTGTTGACTACTACCGGGGAATACGCATCAAACCAAACCAGGGCCGCGCTTAAATTTTCCGCAAAGGTGTATTTGATTCCCAAATCCAGACCGAGCCCCAGGTATGTTTTAAATTCCTTGTCCAGGGGATCTTCAAGCAGTTTTTCCACCTCAAAGATCGGAGTACTCAGGTTCATACCGCTCCGGAAAAAACCCTTGCCAAGAAAACCGGCGTCAAGGACATGATCCGGTACATCCACTACCCGGAACGAATACCCCCCCAGCATCATAACTTCGCCCAAAACAACCGGCCGGAGGGTAAGCCCATTCACCAGCGCGTCGGCGCTGATCCGGCTAAAAACACCAAACCCCAATCCTTTGCCGACCCAGCCCAGGGCAAGCGGCCCTCCAAGATCAAAGCCCGCGGCAAATCCCCGGGCTCCGATAATACCGGAAATATCCAGATTTGTCATTGAATCCGAACTGCTGATAATCAGATCCAGAATTTCAAAAACAGGGCCATAGGTACTTAGGGTAATTTCCGCTACGCTGTATTCCTCCTCTACCCCTACAAAAGCCGCGGGATTGGTAAAGAGAGAATAAAAATCATCCGCCAGGGCTATGTGGTTTCCGCCAATGCCGGAGGCGCGGGCGGAGGGCATAACAAAGGGAACTATAGATTCTCCAAAAAGCCATACATGGGGAAGGGCAAGAAAGAAAAGAAACCCCGCTAATAAAAAAGCTTTTGGGGACCGGTGCATTTACGCTCCTCTCTGAAAGTATAAACAGCGCCTGTCCGCAAAGTAACCGGTTTTGTGGACAGCCACTAAATAGAGTCTGTCTATAATATAGACATATTAGAGGCTATTCCAAAACCCGGCTGGTGCAGACCAAAGGTCTGATGAAACAACCTCGTAAATCTAAACACGCCAAACCTGTTTTTTAGGGAATTAAATTCAGCCCCACAATAATATCCTTTAAACGGCTGCCGGAACTGCCGTTTTCATACTTTTGGGTTGCCGCTTTGGCCAGTTCAATTGCCAGCACCGCGGAGCTGGAAAGATCCGGGGACGAGGGATCAAAATTATTGATATACTCATCGCTGTCCACTTTTCCTTTTGCCTCCGCGGCAATAAGAACCGCCGCCGCGGTCGCCAGATCATCCGCATTTGCCTTCTCAATAAAAACATCAAAGGAGGGCGTACCTGGTTCGGGCAGCACGGCGGTCAGAACATTGCTGGTTTCGCTGAGATTGGACATATCGTTTATGGTATCAATAACCAGTTGTTTCGCGTCATCCGCACTATTCGTAACGCTGGAAATATCAGCCACCTTGTTCAGCAGGGTGGGCCCCATGTTCGACGCATTGGCCGCCGCTTGAAGGGCCGCCGCCTGGAGGGAACTTGCCTCTTCCGGGCTGGCGTTATCTACCGCGTCCTTGATCTTTTTTAACACCGCCAGAGACATATCGGGATTATTCTCACTAGTGGAGATAAGATCAGTTACATTGCCGGTGGTTACCGGGGGAAGTACGGACTCAGGATCGCGGGCGGCCCAGGTTGCCAGAGATGTGGAAAAAAACCCGGTGCATGAAGAAACAAGCCCCGCCGCAATAAAACAAAACAAAAAAAAGACATTTTTCCCTAAGTTCATTTTGAAATACCTCCATGTATCTTTACTATATCACGTTTTTCATCAAATGGAAGGGTTCCAAAGCCGCCGTCCGGGACCGGTTCCGCGGCCACGTCAAATTCGCGCCCCTCAATTCCTGTAGATTCGCCACAAAGTTCCCGAAGACGGCACCTCAGAGCCGTTCCCGCCGGGGGAATCCCGGCCCCCGGCGGAATCTGGATCAAAGCCCTAAGATAATTATCGGAAATTCCCGGAATAAGCCCGGGGTTTTTTTCCTTTTCCTTCTCAATTATCACATCAAGCTCCCTGCCAATCCACCGCTTCGCGTATTCCCGCCGGCCTTGCCGGGCCAAATCCAGCAGGGCGTCCACCCGCCGGGCCGCCTCTTTTTCGTTTACCGGACTGCCGAAAGACCAGGCCGCGGTTCCGGGACGGCGGGAATAGGGGAAGGCGTGGATCCAGGCAAAACAGGTTTCCATACAGAAGTTCAGGGTCTTTTCAAATTCGGCCGCCCCCTCTCCGGGAAATCCGGTGATAATATCACAGGCTAAAAACGGATCTTCCTTAACTGAACGGAGCAGGCTTATCCCTTGTTTTAGTTCTTCCGGACCGTAGGACCGCCCCATTTTCCGCAGGATTCCGGGGCAGCCAGACTGGATCGAAAGATGAAAATGGGGCCTGATCCGGGGATGGGTAAAGACCCGGATGTTTTTTTCGCTAAGCCCTTCGGGCTCCAGGGAAGAAAGCCGGAGGGCGATATTCTTTGTCCCCGCAAGCAGGTATTCCAATAAGCCCCCCAGGTCCTGTTCCCCGTCCCGGTACTGGCTGATATTGATCCCGGTCAATACGGCTTCTCCATAGGATCTGTTTTCCAGGGCCCGCAGGGCCTCCAGCGCTTTTTCCCTTCCCAGGCTCACACTGGGCCCCCGGGCAAGGCTGACCCGGCAAAAAGTACAATGATTATCGCAGCCGTCCTGAATTTTCAGGAAACTCCGGGAATGAAAAGAAAATTCTTCCGGCATACGGAAAAATCCTCCCCCGGCGCAGCCGTCCCCGGCGTCCCCGCCGTTTCCCGGATCGTGAAACCAGCCGTCCAGAAGCTTCGCCGGATCGCCGGTTTTCCCCCGGAGGTACCGGGGCAGATCCAGAAGCGCGGTTTTATCCTTGCCCCTGAGTACAAACAAACGTTTTTCGCGGCCGGCCAGCGGAGCCTCCAGGGCTTCGATAAGCGCCGCATCCATCTGGGCGTAACAGCCGGTAACAATAAGGGAGGAGCGCGGATTGTCCCGCAGGGCTTTCCGGATTACCCGGCGGGCCTTCTGATCCGCCCGGGATGTTACCGTGCAGGTATTGATCAGCAGAATCCCGGCAGCCTCCCCCCAGGGGATCACGGGAAAACCTTCCCGGCGGAAGGCGGCGGCCAGAGATTCACTTTCAAGTTGATTTACCTTACAGCCCAGGGTGAATATAGAAAAGGAGAGCATAAAAACTTACCGGCTGCCCAGAGCCTGCCGGGTCCGCTCCAGCCCCCGGCGGGCGTCGGAAAGCTGGGAATTCAGGGACAAGGCCCGTTCATAGGCGCTGACTGCTTCGGCCAAATCCCCGGCATTCTCCCGGGCGTAGGCCAGCCGGGCCCACCAGGCGGCGTTCCCCGGCACCCAGTGTACCGCCGTAGAAAGGGCAATATCCGCGTGGCGGAACCTGCCCAGGCGGATATAAATTTCACCTGAAAAATAATAGACCATTTCAATTCGCTGGCCCTCGGGGGCCAGGTTAATATACTCCTGAAAATACTGGAGGGCTTCGGTATTTTGCCCCTGAAAATAATAAATTTCCCCCAGGATCTCGATAATCCGGGGATCGTAACGGTTGATATTCCTTCCCGCCCGGGCATACGCAAGGGCGTCGTCATAACGGCCCAAACGCAAAAGGCTCCAGCATATCACCACATGGGATTCCTGATTATTGGGATTCGCTATAATTTCATTCCGGCAGATCGATACAGCCTGCTCATAGTTGCCGTTCCGGTATTCCTGCAATGCGTCAGGCCGGGTCTGCGAAAACCCCCTTGGGACCGGGAGAAGCAGAAACGCCAGAACCGCCGTTAAAACCCGTAAATAACTCATATTCCCGGACTTTTTTCGGTCATGGTACAACGTCCGTTGAACACACAACCGGTCTCCATAAAAATTTCCGGGGCGCTTACATTCCCCACAAGCCGCCCGGTGATGGTAACCTCAACTTTTTCCCCAGCGCTTACATCACCCTTGACCGAACCCCGGATGATCACCCGGGAAGCATTGATATTCGCGTTTACCACCGCTTCCTCGTCAACAACCAAAAGCCCCTGGGCGGAGATTTCACCGGAAACCTTCCCCCGGATTAAAAAAGGTTTTTCAAAATTCAGCGTCCCGGAAAATTCGATATCCGGCGACAGGATGGTATCAAAATCCTCATCTTCCAGAATATCGTTATGCACATCGGTCATTCATTTCCTCCGGGGCCATGATTCGCAGTGGGGTCTAATACCCCGCCCTTTAGGGCGGTTAGATTTGGCAACGCCAACAAAAGATGGTAGTAGACCCCATAGTTAAATAATTTCCTTACAGAACGAACCTCGTAAAACAATGCAACGCCTACAAGATATCCCGCCCTTCAGGGCGGGGAGGTTCATTATAGGGACACCCTTTCAACTTATACAGAATTTAGCCGGGCCGAAAGACTACGTCAATAGGGCTGGAACGCCTTGGGGGACTCGGTGCGCAAAATGAATACCCGGCGGGAGCGGATGAAACCTTGCCGCCGGGCTGCGGAAAAGGGTATACTTAGGGCGGTAAATTCTCGAAAAGGAGCAGATTATGGATTTTGAAAAGGATATGCGGGCAAAGGCCAAATCTTTGCAGAAAAGACTGGTGCTGCCGGAAGGAACGGAACCCCGGACTGTAAAGGCCGCCCGTATTATCGCCGATGAGAACCTCGCCGCCTCGGTAACCCTGCTGGGGAAAGAGGGGGATATTCAGAAAATTGCCGCCAGCGCGGGGGTACACCTCGACGGAATCACCATTATTAATCCCGCCTTTGATCATCATTCTATCAGCCGCTACGCCCATGAATATTACGAACTGCGGAAACACAAGGGTATGACGGAAGAACAGGCGAAAGTTGATATTACCTCTCCCCTGCGCTGGGGGGCCATGATGGTTCACCTGGGGGATGCGGACGCGATGGTTGCGGGAGCGGAAAATACCACCGCCGATGTACTCCGGGCGGGGCTGGCGATTATCGGCACCGTGCCGGGCTCAAAAACCGCTTCATCGTGTTTTGTGATGCAGACCGCCGGCGGCGAATGGGGCAAGGACGGCGCTTTAATCTTCTCCGACTGCGCGGTGGTGCCGGACCCTACGGCGGAACAGTTGGCGGAAATCGCCATCAGCGCGGCCCAGTCCTGTCGGGAATTTCTCGGCGCGGAACCCGCTGTGGCGCTCCTCTCCTTCTCCACCAGGGGTTCCGGGGGGGATCATCCCGATGTACAAAAAGTTATGGCCGCTCTGGAACTGGTCAAGGCCAGGGAGCCAAAACTTCTTGTTGACGGGGAACTTCAGGCCGACGCGGCGCTGGTTCCCGCGGTTACCGATAAAAAGGCCCCCGGCAGCCCGGTGCGGGGCAGGGTCAATACCCTGGTTTTTCCCGATCTGGGGGCAGGTAATATCGGATATAAACTGGTTCAGCGCCTGGGCAGGGCGGCGGCTTTTGGCCCCTTCCTCCAGGGCTTCGCCAAACCCATCAGCGATCTTTCCCGGGGCGCTTCGGTAGAGGACATTGTGACCACCGCGGCGGTTACCCTGTCCCGGGCTAAATAAGGCGTGGGGAGGGCGGGGCCCCGGGGAAACCCCAGGGAAGCGGGCGGCGGAAAAACAAAGGATTCCGGAAAAGCGGATTCGGGACGGAAAACCGCCGGTAAAAACGAAACCGCCGGCCGGGAAATATTAGAAAAAGCAATACAGGCGGGAAAACGGCGGGACTACCAAACCGCCGCCCGCATACTGGAAGAACTGCTTTCCGGCCTGGACGCCCCCCCGGAGGCCTACCTTTTTCTGGGCCGCTCCCTCCATGCCCTGAAAGATTATTCCCGGGCCCTGGCGGGTTTCAACGACTATATCCGGCTCCGGCCCGATTCAAGCCAGGGCTATTTGTTCGCGGGCCGTACCTACCTCACCATAGGAATGCCTAACCGGGCGGTTCCGGTTCTGCGGAAAGCCCTGGCTTTAAGCCCCCGGGACACCTTCACCATGGCCCTTTTGGGGACGGCTTACCTCAAATCCCGGCATTCCCAGATGGCGGTGGACATACTCCAGCGGGCGGTGGAAACCGCGGCGGAGGATCGGCTGGTACAAAAGGCCCAGAACCGGCTCTACCACGCCTATATCAACGCGCTTTTTATCCGGGGCATACATCTCTGCCGGGAGGAGGCGTATGATCTGGGCAGCCAGATGCTCCGGTTTGTCCTGGAAAACGGGCAGGACAGCCCCCTCCTCCGGCTGGAACTGGGCAGGGCCTGCCGGGAAATGGATCTTCTCGACGAAGCCCTGGAGCACTACACCAAGGCGCTCAAATTTTCCCCCGGGGATTTGCGGGTCCGCTGGTACCGGGCTTCCATATTGATGTCTCTGGGAGAAAATGACGAGGCCCTCCGGGAAATTGAGGTTATCCGCTCCGTTGATTCAGATCTGCCGGATCTGCCCTGGAACAGCCAGCTTGTCGATCTCTACATGATCCGCTCTTTTTTAGGAAGCGGGGAATGGCGGCGGGCGGCGGAGATCTGCCGGATGTGGATCAAACACCGGGGGCCCGATCCCATGATCCACGCCATGTACGCCGAGGCCATGCGGAACCTGAAAGATTATACCGCCGCGCTGAATCACCTTGAACGGTCCCTGGAACTGGACCCCAGCCAGTTGAACCTCTGGTATGAACGGATCCTGGTAGCCTGGGAAGGGGAAAACTGGGACGTTCTGAAAAAGGCCTTACGGATTGCGCAAAAATTGAAGGGCGACCAGGATCTGCTCCGGCGGTTCTCGATACTTTTAGAAGCCAAAACCGGCGAGGATGATACGAAAATCATCACCATGATACAGGATGCCATCCGCACCCTTGGTCCGGAACCGGAACTGATGTACGCCCTGGGGGAACGGTACCTGAAAATCGGGCTTACCGGGCTTGCCCTGAACTGGTTCAAAAAAACCATATTGATCCAGGAAAATCATGAACGGGCATGGCTGGGAGAAATCGCCGCCCTGGAGGAGCTTTCAGCCGGAGAAGCGGATGCCGCCGGTCTTGCCGTTCCGGGACTCCTGGCCGCCGGAGAGCGGAAGGCCCGTATGCGGACCGCTGAACAAACCGCTTCGGAACTTCATTCGGCTTATGATCAATATGTCAGCCGCTGGCCGGACAATTACACCATACGCCGGGAACGGGCCCTGTACCTGATCCACACCTTTGAATATGAACAAGCGGTAAAAGAACTGGAGACCCTTTTGGCATGGGAACCTTCCAATCCCAGTCTGCGCCGGGTACTGGCATACGGATACCGCAAAACCGGCCGTTACCGGGAAGCCGCGGTTTTTCTCAAATCCCTGCTTAAGGAAAAACCCCGGAATGTGGAACTCCTGCTGGAATATTCAGGCTGTCTTGAACGGGCGGGGGCCCCCAAATACGCCATCGCGGTGCTGGAAAAGGCCATGATGTTACTCACTAAATCACCGGACATTCCCATGGCCCTGGGGCTGCTCTATTCCCGGGAACGGAAACCGGAAAAAGCCTTTGATCTCCTCCGGGAAGCGGCGGCGCGGAACAAACGCGATCCCCGGCCCTATCACTGGATGGCGGTCCTCGCCCGGAAAAAAGGACGTACCGAAGAGGCGGAAAAATTCGAGTTTGAGGCAAAAAAACGGGCAAAAAAATGATCTCCCCTTATCCGGGATCAGGGCGCCGGCGTTTACTTTCAATCTTCGAAAAGTTACTGAATTTTAAGGATTATAACCGCAGAGATACACGGAGTTTTGGCTGTAAATTCGGGTTTTTCCTGTTTTCTCCGGGTAACTTCGTGTCCTCAGCGGTTAAATTTCTTCAAAATTCCGCTCATTTGACGGTATGTACCAGGCAAAAAAGTTAAACGCCGCTGCCCTGATCCGGGATATGGTGTGGTTGCCGAAAGACAGAAAAAAAGGCTATAATGAATATAGATTAAGTTGCTTTCAAAACCCGGCGTTTTGAACGGCTTGTCAACAACTCGAAGATTAGCCGGTAACCTAAGGTTAACCGGCAATCAATAAGGAACCAAGGTTCACGTTGCCGGACAAGGCAAATTATGTTTTTGTAAGGGGGAAAATACAATGGCTGTAAAAGCGATGGATCTGTTCGAAGCTTATAATCAGGATAAATTGCCCAAGGATCAAGGATATGTGATATCTTCTTTTTTCAGCGATACATCCGCCTATTCGATATACGAGGTGGTTTCCTATTCGGGGGTTAAAGCCATTTATCTTACCGAAACGGGCCTTACCTTTCAGACCAACGGGAAAAAACTCCATATCCTCGTAGAACCGGCTTCCTATCCGAACAAGGCGATAGAGCCCTATGTGCGGAGTAATACCGAGCAAATACCCAAACGCTTCAACGAACTCGAAACCCTGACCGCGAAAAATGAATCACGGATTATGATTGCCAAAAAACCGGTTGATTCTTTTTCTTCCTTCACTATTCTCAGGCCCTCGGGCATTAATTTCGCCCTGGTTTTTTATAACCTGCCGGATTTGTATGACAGCCTGGGAACTTTCTTTGAAAAGACCCTGAACAAGGAAGCGGGAATTCCCCAAAGCGACGCCAAAAAAGGGGCAAAAAAAATCGCCGAAATAGTCCAAAAAACCATGAGCTTTAAAGGCGAATTTGAGTAAAATTCTCTCCCCCCCGCGAACGAGCCAACCCAAGGATTTGCGCGCGCGGGGG
>JAISAN010000211.1 GCA_031266635.1 Treponema sp.
AAAAGTTTTATACATGAAGACGAGGATCATCCCAATGAGTGACGAACTAAATGAAATACCCCGGACTGCCCCTAATCAGGAACAAACAGAACTTAATGGGACGATTAAGCAGCCGGAAGAAACCCAGGAAGCCGCGGAAATAGCGGATTTATCGAAGAAGGGGTATCAGCTTCTAAAGGAAAACAAAATTTCCGAGGCGGCGGGCTGTTTTAGCAAGATCCTTCTGGTGGACGAAAACAACAATTATGCCCTGGTGGGCATGGGGGACGCCGCCAGAAAGCGGGGCTCCTTCCGGGACTCGGTGGAATATTACCGGCGCTGCCTGGCCTATCATCCGGGGAATAACTACGCCCTTTTTGGTTTGGCCGACTGCTACAAAGCCCTGAACCAGTACCATAAGGCCATTGAGATATGGGAACAGTACCTGCTCCACGATGATAAAAATATCACCGTATTAACCCGGGTGGCCGACGCCTACCGCAAGGTCCGGGATTTTAAGCACTCCAAAATGGTGTACCTGCGGGTTCTGGAAATGGAAGAACACAACCCCTATGCCATCATCGGGCTGGGGCATCTGCATTATGATTTTAAGGAATACCGGGACGCCCTTTTTTATTGGGAAAAGATGCTCCAGACCGCCCAGGAAAACGTGGATATCCGGGTGCTTACCTCCATAGGAAACTGCCACCGGAAACTCAAAACTTTTCAAGAGGGTATTGAATATTTTGAACAAGCCCTCCGGAAGGAGCCCGGCAATTTTTATGCCCTTTTTGGCCTGGCCGACTGTTACCGGGGGATGAACCGGCAGGAACTTTCCCTGGAATACTGGAACCGTATTCTGGAGCAGGACCCCCGGAACAAGGTTATTTTGACCCGGGCCGGCGACGCGTACCGGTATCTGGAAAAGTATGATCAGGCGGTTGAATATTACGAGCGGGCCCTTAATATTGAATTCGATACCTACGCGGTCCTGGGCCTTGCGATAGTGGCCAAAGCCCGGGGAAAATACGATGAGGCCCAGGAATCCCTGAAACGGATGATCCAGCAGGACCCGAGGAATTACCGGATTTTTATTGAATTGGCGGATTGTTACCTCAAAAAAGGAGAAAAAAACAAGGCCAGGGAAACGCTGGAGGAATTTCAAAAACTGGGAATCCGCAATAACGGTATTGCGGAAATGTTTGACCGCATATAATTTTTTATGCCCCCTGTTCCGCCGCCGGACCCGCGGCCCGCCCTTTGCGGCCTGTCCCCGGAAGCTTTGACCCGTCTTCTTTATCCGCTCCCCGCTTTCCGGGCCCGCCAGATATTCAAATGGATCGCCGGGGGGGCGCTGTCCTTTGATCAAATGACCAATCTGCCCTTAAACCTGCGGGAAGAACTGGCCCGGCGCTTCCTTGTTTATTCCGGCGTCATGAGCGCCCGGCTCGATGCCCCCGACGGTACGGTGAAGATCCAGATCCGGCTCAGGGACGGGGCAAAAATCGAGGCGGTTCTGCTTTCCGAAGAAACAAAAAACGATTCCCCGGAACAAGCGGAACCGCGTACCCGGAGATATACCGCGTGCCTTTCTACCCAGGCGGGCTGTCCCGCGGGCTGCGTTTTCTGCAAAACCGGTTCCCTGGGTTTCCTGCGCAACCTTGATTCCGCGGAAATCACCGGGCAGTTTCTGATGCTCCGGGCCATTGCCCCCCTTATTTCCAACATCGTTATTATGGGCATGGGCGAACCGCTTCTTAATCTGGAGGAACTCCGCCGGGCGCTTTCAGTCCTGACTAATCCTGGGGGGCTGGGAATCTCATCCCGGCGGATCACCCTGTCTACCAGCGGAATCATCGGGGGCATTCGGGACCTGGCCGATCAGGGGCCCCCCATACGGCTGGCCCTTTCCCTCACCACCGCCCGGGAGGATCTTCGGCAGCGGCTTATGCCCATAGGCCGGACGAATCCCCTTCCCGCCCTGAAAGAAGCGCTGGGGTATTTTCAGCAAAAGGGAGGCGGCAGGCTCACCCTGGAGGCGGTGCTTCTGGCGGGCATAAATACCCGGCGGGAGGACGCGGCGGCCCTGATCGCCTTTGCGAAGGGCCTGGATACGGTGGTAAATTTGATACCCTGGAACCCCATTGAAGGTATGGAATTTGAGGGGAAAGCCCTGAAGGAGCCCTCAAAACAGGAAGTGGCGGAATTCACCCGGCTTCTGGAACAGGGGGGGCTCAAGGTCATCCGCCGTTTCCGGCGGGGCCGCTCCATCCGGGGGGCCTGCGGCCAACTGGGGCTCGCCGCTTTACCGGAAGAACCAGGAAAACAGGGACTGGAAAAGGCCGATTAAAAAGCCCAGGATAGCTCCAAATATATCGATCCATTTGAGCTGATTGGCCATTACATCCAGAACAATCCGCTCCACCCGGATCATGTCCAAAGAATCGATCCGTTCAGCCACCATAACCCGGACATTGATTGTCCCCAGGGCGGCGGCGATTTGTTTATCCGCGAACCGGAGGACTTGATCCCGAAGCAGGGAATCCAGGAGGTCCTTTTTTTCCGGGCCCAGGGAAAAAAAGCCGGCCAGATTTTCTCCTGCATACTGCTCCCGGATCCGGGCGCTAAAAAGACGAAAAAGAGATGAAGCGCCCGGGGCCTCTGCTTCCTTTTCCTTCCGGTTAAGGGCTTTTCTTATCCGGTCCAAAATATTCCGCATCAGGATTTTTATTTCCCCCGCTTCGGTGTTTTGCAGCAAATGTCCCAGGGGCTTATCCATTTGATCGTCAAACAGGCGGGAAATAAAATGGGCGAAATCCGAGGACGAATTTTCATCCGCAAACAAACGGCCCAGGGATTCCTGAACCCATTGGAGGAGCTTCCGGCGGGTTTCCCGCTCCCCCAGCAATTCCTCCAACTGGCCGATAAGGCCGTCAACAATTTCGGGCATCCGCTCATGGATGGTTTTATCATAGTGGGCGGTGGAAATAAAAAAACGCTGGAACACATTGAGCTTAAGGATTATATTGGTGATGAGAATTCTCCCCTGCCCTTCCAGCGTCTGGCGTATATCCTGCCGGTTCAGAAAAGAGACGCACCTGTCCACAATCCGGGGATATAGCTTCTCCACCACCGGTACAAGACCGACGCTTATTTTTTCCGCCCCCGCGATCAGTTCCCCGCCGATAATCCGCTCCGTCAGGGCCGTAATTTTTTCCCCCTGTTCAGCCCCTGCCAGGTCCCTGAAACTCCGGTTCATCAAATCCCCGGCCAAAAGACCATCGGTCAGGACTTCCGAAAGAACGCCGCTTAATTCATCACATACCGGAGAGGACAGAAAATCCTGAAAAAGAGACCGGACAAAATCCCAAACCGGTGAACCGGAAGACGCCGTTTCCAGCAGTTCTCCCAAAGGGGTATGAAGAATTTTTTCCGTATACCGGGCGATTGAATTTTTTATCCCCCGGTTCACTTCCTCCTGCCGGAGGCGGCCGCGGATAATTTCCGGGGTCAGGAGTTCCCGCTCTACCATAAGCCCGATGTTGTCCGCCAGTTTATGCCGCTGGCGGGGCAGAACTCCGGGGGTAAAGGGAAGCCGAATCCCGAAGATCCGTATTTCCCGCAAAGGCCGGAAAAGCATTTTTATGGCGACCACATTCGTGAGAAACCCGATAAGCGCCCCTACCAAAGGGGGAACCGCCAGAAGAATCAGCGTCTTCATTGGGTCATGGGCTCCGCGGCGGTATTTGCCTGAAATTCATTGTCGTATATGTCTACCACGCTTTCTTTAAGCCAGCCCCGGTCCTGCCCCTGAGGTCGTTCCACCAGAACCCAGGATTCGGCGTTTTCTCCCGGCCGTATTATCCGGCGTTCCAGGATACGGATCAGCGAACCCCGCCGAAGGTAGCCCAGGGCAATTCCCCCTTCTCCGGGCTCCCGCACCAGATGGGTGTAGGAAACAATAACCACCCCATACCCGATAACCGGACGGGACAGCGGGGGAGTAACCGGGGGAATAACCGGAATTTCCCCGGTTTTTCCGCCGCAGGCGCCCGGAACAAACATCATAAAAGAAGCAAACAAAAAGGCGTATACTTGACGGCGGTAATCATTAACCCATATTCTCATGGTATGAAAAATATAGCGGTTTTTACCGCTTTAGTCATCATTTTGTGGGCCCTGCCCTGCCCGCAGGTCCGGGGGCAGGGACATATACTGTCCGCCCTGCCGGCTGCGGGCGCCGGTTTTCCCTACGCTTTGACCCTGGCGGCTTCAACAGGTTTTTTGTACGGCTATGGGGAAGAGCTGGTGTACAAATACCCCGGCAAAGAAACCTATATGAGCCAACTGCTCTGGAATATAAAACCCCTTTTTTATTACGGCGCGGCCCTTGATTTTTCCCGGATCCGGCCCCTGGAAAAACCGGGGTTTTTCGCGTTACTCTCCCTGAAATTCGGCTTCCCCGCTAAAACCGGGATCATGGAAGACCTGGACTGGCTGACCGTGAAAGACGAACTTACCAACTATTCCCTCAGCGACAACTACACCAACGGAGCTTTTTTGTTTGATGTTTTTTTGGGCGCTTCCCTCCCCCTGGGCGATTTCGCGCTCATTAAATTGCAGTGGAGTTTTTCCCTCATGTCCTTCCAGTGGACCGGCAGGGACGGATACCGCCGCTACTCCAGCAGCGAAAACATTCCCCTGGATGATTCGGTAGGCAAGGTTCCGTTCTACGGCATTGTGATCCTCTACGCCCAAAATTGGCTGATCACCAGTCCGGGACTGGCCGTACAGATCCCCCTGTCCCGGCATTTCAGAACGGAACTTTTTTTTCAGGTAAGCCCCTTTATTTTCTGCAACGCCCGGGACGATCACATACAGCGGAATGTTGAATTCCTGGATTATATATTCGGGGGCCTCTACCTGGAACCCAGGGGAGATTTTGTTTTTTCTTTTTGGGACCGCTTTGAATTATCTTTGCATGTTTCGTACCGGTATATCCGGGGCGCTCATGGAGAATCCTACCAGCGCGGCACCGGGTCCGGGCAATATTTAAAATCTGCCGAAGATGCCGGGGCGGCATGGTACGCCTTCGATTCAGGCTTGACTTTCAAGGTACGTCTTTAGCAGGGGAAAAAGCAGGCGGTCGGAACCGGCAAAATCGAGGGTTTCCAATTCTTCCAGGCCGGCCCAGCGCCATTCGGTATGTTCGGCGGGGCGCAAAGGCTGCGGGGTAAAAAAAATCCGGTAGGCGTGCAAATCATAGGCCGCCCCCCGGTGTTCAAAAACCGCGCTTCCCAGAAAGGCCCCTGGTTCAACGGCAATTCCTAATTCTTCCTGAAACTCCCGGACCAGGGCGGCCTGGTCGCTTTCCCCTTTTTCGGTTTTGCCGCCGGGAAATTCCCATTTTCCCCCCAGGTTGCCGCCGGGCTTCCGGCGGGCAATAAACAATTTCTGCCCCTCAATCGCGATCCCCGCCACGGATACCCGGAACGCGGCCATTTAGAGGAACAGCGCCCGGGGGAACAGGAAATGCAGGGCCGAGGAAACAAGCAGGGCAAAACCAAGCCATTTTTTATACCGCCGGATCGTTTCTTCAAGCCGGATCATCTTTTCCGAATCCACGGTGGACTGCCCCCGGTAATATTCGAAAAACAGGACAAAGCCCGCCGCCAGCCCCAGCAGGGCGGGAAGCAGATCGCCAAGCACCGGAATATCAATGGGGGCAAGGATCTTGAGCAGGCCGGTAATGGTGATGAGGATTCCCAAAACAAGGCGAAAGGTGTTGTTATTCAGGGAAAACCGGATACTGGTCTCTATCGCGGCTTCCGGTTCATCCCCGCCAAAGCTCAGAATATATCCGGTTAATCCATTCAAAAGGATGGATAAAAAATAAAACTGTACCATCTTTTTCCTCCGCTTTTTAACAGGAAAACTAAAACTTGCCAGGGTTCAGGGTAAAAATCCGCCAAAAGTCAGCTCCGGGAACTTCGGTTTTTAGCGCTTCCCTTCAGCAGTCCCCTTTATTCATAAACCATGAATCCGTTCTGGTCAATGCCGCCGGGCGCTGATCGTAAGCCGGGCCGCATCCTGTTCGCCCTGGAGAACCACAAGCAGTTTATTCGCCTCAAAGGGAAGGGAAAAACGGTATTCTTCTTCGGTGTTCAGACTAAAAAAAATCCGGTGGGTAAAAAGCGGATAATCTTCCGCGCCGCTTTCCCCGGAAAGCGCCGGAGCGACCCCAATATCCACCAGACCCGTATAGGCGTTTTCCGCGTCCGTAACGGTTTTTGTCATCGCCACCATAGTTTCTCCCCGGAATTGCACCGCTTCCACGGTAATGCGGTTTCCCCCCAGGGTACAACTTGTCCCGGCGTTAACGGTAGAGATAATTACAATGGCGGCGCAGAGGAACAGAATCGAGATAAAAAGCATGGTCAGGGGCCTGGTGGCCGTCAGACTGCGGAAGAGACCGAATTTCTTTTTTGGCGTTTCCTCATAAAGGGCCTTCACCGGCGGAGGGGCCCCGGACAGACGCCGCTCCCGGGAATAATAAAAAACCAGTTCCTCAGTTCCGGTTTTTTTTTCAGTTAAGGGGTACTTGGCGTTGGGACGCTGCCGCCCGGCGCTTGTATCGACCTCCGCCTGATTTTGCCCGTTTGCCGCGCCGGGGTCCGGGTTTTCCCGCGTATTATCCACCGTGTTAAACTCCTTAGCCGCGGCGGTCTGTTTCCGGCGGCAGCCATACGGAACCCGCCAGGGACGCCGCCATGTTGGCGATTTCACTGGGGTCCGAAAAACGGCCCGCCAGTTCAGGCGACCGGCCCGCCCGGATCAGCAGGGACGCCGCAGCGGCGGCGCAGACATATGCGTCAAAGCCGCTTCCCTGCCTCCGCATCCGGGCGGCAATGGCAACGCAAAAGCCCGCCAGAATATCCCCGCTTCCCCCCGCGGCAAGACAGGGAACCATACCGTCAATGATCCCCAAACGGCCGTCCGGGGCGGCCAGATACAACACATGGCTTTTGAAAAGAATTACCGCCTTTCTTTCCCGGGCATATTTCAGCAGCAGCGGGCCGGGATCGGCAAGAATTTCCTCCTTACCGGTTCCCGTATAGGCGGCAAATTCCCCAGGATGGGGAGTTAAAATAACGTTACCGTGAAAAACCATTCCCGCGGCCAGGGTAATGGCATCCGCGTCGAGAACCAGGGGCATCCCCTGGGCTTCCAGGCTCAGATAATGCGGTAAAATCCGCGCCCTGTCGGGGCCGGAACCCCACCCCGGCCCCAAAAGGGCCGCGTCGGGGCAGAAACGCCCGGCGGGATATTCGGTTCCCGGATTTTTTAGAACCTCATCGGGGACAACCATGACCCCCCAGGCCCCGGCGGCGAGAATGGAATAAATTGAGGGATCGGCGATGAGCCGCACCAGCCCGGCTCCGGCGGCCTGGGCGCCTCTGGCTGCCAGCTTTGCCGCCCCGGTGGCCCCCGGCGATCCCGCCCGGATTTCCACCAGCCCCCGGTCGTATTTGTACGCGTCGGGCTTTACCCTGCCGACCCCCGCGGAAGCGCTTTCCCAGTCAATAAGCCGGACGCTTCCGTATTTTTCAATAAGGGCCGGGGGGAATATGCCCCCCACGGAAAGGATGGTTCCCTCGAAAGGCCGGGCCGCAGGTTTATAGAGACAGAGTTTCCGGGGCTCAATGGCCAGTACCGCGTCAGCGTTCAGAATCGACATTCCCGGCATCCAGCCGTCAAAATTACCCGAGGGCATATCAATGGAAACCACCAGGGGACGGTTTTTATTGCGGGCTTTTAATTTGTTCACCACAAGCACCATCTCCGCAAGGGGCCCCTTCAGAGGCTCCCGCAGACCGGTTCCCGCAAGCCCGTCAATAATTATATCCGCCAGGGCCAGGGCATCCTCCGACGCCCTCCCCGCCCATTCCCCGGCGTCCTCGTCCCAGGCAATTACCGGAACCCCCATTTTTTTCAAAGACCGGAAATTTGCCGTCCGGGGGCCCTGATTATTGTTTCCCGAAAGATGGGACACCACAATGCCCGAAAAATCCGGGGACGCAAAGCCCCGGAGGATGAGCGCCCGGAGCATTACCAGGGCGTCGGCGCCGTTGTTCCCCCCGCCCGCAAGAACAATAATCCGGGGGAAGGACGCCTCCGCGGTTTTGGAAGACCGGCCAGGAAACAGGCGGGGAAAGGCGGCGCAAAAAACATCCGCGCAGGCCCTGCCCGCGGTTTCCACCAGAGCAAAAGGGTGCAGCGCCCAGTCCCCCTGGGCTTCCTCATCCAGAAGCCGGGCATCTTCCGCGCTGACCAGAACCTGATGATTCATAATACCCCTGTATGGCCAAAGGGCCATGTATAATTGAAGAAGTGACGGAAATTCATGATTCACCCAAAAATTTATCCGTCCGCCACCAAACCAGTTTCGCCTGCCAGTTATCTACCAGCAGGGCGGAAAGGAGACCCTCTGAGGAAAGATTAAAAACATTAAACTGAAGTTCATCGTTATTCACCCGGATAAAACTCCGGCGCTGTTCACCGTTGGCCGCCGCGTTGGTATTCATAAACAAAAGGGAATACCCCTCTTCCACGGGAAAATACAAAAAAACCCCGCCGTTTTTGGTGACCCCCAGCATGGAATAAAGCATCCGGATATTCTCCGAATGTCCGTTTTCGCTATAAGCGGATTCAAAAAACGGCAGTTTCAGACTTCCCGTATAGACGCCGTCTTCCACGTTCATAATCCAGAGAAAAGAACTGTCCGGCTCATTCCCCGTCCGGGTATTGGTGGATACATCAAAGGTATCCCGGTAATAATCAACCTTGAGGAAAAGCCGCCGGGAATCCGGGGAAGCCATGATGGCGTCCACCGAAGCGGAAACCGGCGGCCAGTCCGGCGGGACGGGAATGGCGGTGTTTTTCAACTGGATTAGGTGGACCAGCGCGCCCGATGAATCGTACCAGTAAATATTCCAGCCCGTGGGCAGGCGGCACACCACCGCCAATTCATCCCTGGCCGAAGTGTAGAGGCCGCTAATCCGGGGAAAGGGACTGCCGCCGATTCCCTCCTGCCCCAGGTATTCGATAAAACGGCCGTCCGCGTCAAAGTGGAGGATAATGCTGTCCAGCAGGGACTTGCTTTCCGCATCCACACTGTGCCGGTCGTAGGGCAAATTGTCTTCCACAAAAATATGCTTCCGGGAATCCACGGTAATTTTTCCCGGTTTCCGCAGGGGATACGAAAACGCCCAGCGGGTTACGGTAGCGCCGCCTTCCACATTGGTTCGCAGACTTAAAGGGGGGGGATTGGTTTCTTCATTATAAATCATAAAAAGGAGATCGCCGTAGGAATTATACCGGACAACTTTTCCGCCGTTTCCGTCGGCAATATAAAACAGTCCATCCTGCATGGCAAAATCAGTCTGACCAATGCTGTTGTCTCCCTCCAAATTATAGAGGGCAATCTGATCCTCCATCTGCCCGATGTCCAGGGTAAACAGATCCTCCCGGCCAATGGAACTTATTCCCCCCTGAAAACAACCGTTAAGCAGCAGGACAAAAAAGCCGCAAAAGACAACAAAGAACTTCGTCATATAAAAAACCTTAGACTGCCCACCGGCCCTTGTCAACCAAGGGAGAAAGACAGGCCCCATTGGGGGGGCCTTATGTGTTATCCAGGCCCTTGTTATTCTTTCCCCGATTCTTTGACCCCTCTTTTCCCCTGGCATATTTATCAGACTTACCGGACCTGCCGGATTTACCGGACGGGGCCTTTTTGAGCCTTATTTCAATAATTTCTTCCATTGCCACAATAACCAGGGGATATTCCGCTTCTTTTATGAGCGCCATGAGATATTCAATCCTTTGCCGCTCGGGGTTCCGGTAGAACAGCGGTTTGGCTTCCGGGTCTATACCATAGGCCAGCCAGTTCAGAGAGATTTCCAGAATCTCACAGGCTCTAACGGCCAAGTCGAAATCAAGATACTGACTCCCGTTGATGATCTTTGAAACAGCGGTCCGGGTAATATTGAGTTCCCTGGCAAAATCTGACTGTTTAAGGTTTCTAAGCTTTAGAGCCGCGGCCAGCCGTTCACCATAATTCTGCTTCATATCCTCTACTATTGCATATTTATAAAGAAAAAACATCGAATTTACGGCTAATTGCCTGCCGCTTACTTGACATATTTCTAATTTAGAACATAAAATATCTAAAACAGAACACCAGGAAATATCTATGGAAACAGGAGACCTTAACCGTTACGCACCCCTGAAAACGGCCTTAAAGAAGGCGGGTTATAAAGTGGACGAAGTTGAAAAACAGGGCAAAAGAACCGTAATAGCCGTATCCGAATACGAAAAAAAGGATAAAAGCCCGGTTTGCCCCATTTTCAAGGCAACAAAGGAGAGGGATTTCAATGGCTGATTTTACCCTAAAATGCGGCTATTACGGCCGGTATGTTAAATGCAAAAGAAACCTGAAATATTCGGGTTATTTTGGTGCTGCCATCTCTTTGGCGGCGTAATAAACATAGGAGGAGTTGAAAATTATGGCAGAGAAGAATGTTAACCCTACTGACGCAGAATCCTATCACGAGCGCGGCGAAGAGTTTCTCAAAAAAAGAGAATGGGATAAGGCTATTGCGGATTTTGACGAGGAAATCCGTCTCGATCCGGAAGCAGGAAGCGGCTATTTCACCCGTGGGCTTTGTTATGACGATAAAGGCGACTATGATAAAGCGATCGCGGATTTCAATGAGGCAATACGCCTTAGCCCGGATAACTCCACTAGGTATGAGACCCGCGGCGCGACATATCTGAAAAAAGGCGGGTATGATAAAGCGATCGCGGATTTCAATGAAGCAATACGCAAAAACCCAAATAACGCTTCTGCTCATGTATTCCGTGGTATTACCTATGCATCCAAAGGCGACTTTGACGCCGCTAATACGGATTGGGAGACGGTATTAAAGATGGACATGGAGGATTCCACGCCAAAGAATACAGCGAAGGAAATGATTGCCATCACTCAAAAGCGGCGGGCCAATTGGAGCGGGCAACTAAATGTTGCCCCCAATCTGCTCTCCATGGCGCTGCTCCAGATGTGCAAAAAGCAATTGACAAAAGATTTTATTTTTATGGCTGTCGGGGCGGCGCTTGGCGCTATCATCGGAACCCTTATTGGGAATGGTGTATTGGCTTTCTTTTTTGCAGGTTTCTTGGGCACATTAAAAAACGCCATTGGCAGGTTCTGGGTTAATTTCAAAGAAGGGACATCTGAAGGTGGATCAAAAATCGGATCGCTCATTCTTAATCTGGCGCTTGCCATACTTATTGCACCGGTATGGTTTGTTTTCAAACTTGTCAAAAGGATTAAAGCCTTTTTCTGGATGCACTCTATTGAAAAAACGCTCGCTAAAAAAATTGTTCCGTCCGCATTTTCGGATGTTGAATGCCTCGTAGATTACATGGAAGATATATAGTGCGTAACGGCGGGTCATGAATTTCCATGTAGAAGAAAGCAGTATCCGTAGGATGCTTGATTACTATCTTTTACAAAGGAGGTAAACGCTATGGACAGACCAAAAAGCGTTCCGGGAATGTGTCCTTTTTATGACCATCCTTCAAGCAGATGCTATCTGACAGAAGGCTACCAGGATGGGAGTACCAGGGATTACCACTGCAAGTCAGAGCAAAACTGCAAAACCTGTGGCAACTACGAAGCGTGGAAGAGTGGCAGGAACTACACGAGCAAGTAGTAACGTACTGGCTGTTTACGACGTTTTGCCAGCCCGAACAAGGGCTTTGTGTAACAAAGACTAGGGCTGGCAAAATGTGGCGGAGGTTTTGCGTGAGAATGGAGCGCAGCGGAACGACCTGGCAAAACCGCAGCCCGAACCGCCTACTGGCCCGGTAAGGCCTGCAGGACAAAAAGCGTAAACAGCAGGGCAACGTCATTTAACTTTTTCAGCGTTAAAATTCCCCTTAAAGCAGCAGGCTTTGAAGAAAAAATTCACCACGAAGTCAAAAAAGTCAAAGAAGAAAGAGAAAACGAGGCTTTGTACCGGAACATATTCGCCTTATTTGACTTTGCGGTTAAAAATTCTTCCAAAACTTGGTAGTTTCCCGGGACATGAAAGTTAAATGACGTTGCCCTGCGCAAACAGTCCTGCAAAGGCGCAAAATCGTCAAATATGATAAAATAATCGAAAATTTATGAAATTTGCTTGACAAAATATCCTTTTTTTGATAATATAAAGATATAGAATTTTTTGGAGGATTATATGCCGGTTATAAGAAAAAGCGCGGATTTGAGAAACGCATACGGTGAAATTTCTGAATTTTGCCATAAATACCGGGAGCCCGTATTTATTACAAGAAACGGGGAGGGGGACCTTGCGGTGATGAGTATAGAAACATATGAGGATTTAATTGGAAAAAAAAAGTTATATAATTTATTGGAAGAGGGAATAAATGATATAAAGAATGGAAATATACTAACGGAAGAAGAAATGGACAAAGAAATGGACATGATGTAAAAAATGTATAAACTAATTTTTGCAAAGAACTTTAAAAATGATGTAAAACAGTCTGTAAATTACATAAAACATATATTACAGGCACCAGTTGCGGCAGAAAGATTAAAGACAGAAATTAGAAGGACATATAAGGTCATAAAAAATACGCCATTTATTTATCCTGTAGTACCAAATGATTATTTAGCATCAATGGGATTTAGATTTACGATGGTGAAAAAGTATATGTTATTTTATATTGTTGAAGAAAATCAAATAAAGATAATACGTTTTCTCTATGGGCATAGAGATTGGATAAACATATTAAATAATACAAATATAATAGAAGATTAGTGAAAAGCGCCACTGCACATAACAGGACTGTTTACGCTTCGCCGCCTGTTGGGCGGCTCGGGCTCCAGTTTGCCGACCCTGGTCTTTGCCGTGCAAAGCCCTTATCCGGGCCGCCAAAACGTCATAAACAGCCAGAACGTTATGCTCAATGCCATAAAGTTAGGATACCTCAGTATTCGGGTACTTCTGGAATATGCCCCGCCCCCCTATGGCGATACTGTTGATTTTTTGATTATATTAACACACCAGCCTAAATCCGCAATGCTGTTTATGGTGGCTTCAATCTTACCTATGCCATGATGCCCAATGTTTGACACGTCCCGGATCAATAGTTTTTCTTGTTCCGTTAAATCGCTTAGTTCAGTATTTATCCAAATTTTTATACAGCGTTTTTGCCCCTGGACCTGACAAAAATTTTTATTGTTTACTTTTGAAATCAATCCAATATACAATTTTGTCGGGTTTTCCTCAAATTTGATGCCTTCGCTGACAAGCAGAGCGATTAACTTTTTATAAATATCAAAACTTGTGTCCCATTTTCCATCGTTGAATTGACGCTCAATTGTCCAATTTTTTTGATCCGGCTTGGCATCGCTTACCGTAACATCGTTTTGATCAAATGCTATGTCTGTATTAATTTGAATATTAAAATGCTGTAAGGCATCTTTGAGATCGTTATCGCCAAAGGTATATCCTATGGTTTCCTTCATTTTTTCCGTGATGATGTTTAAATACTTTTTTGGCGGATCTTGAAACAAGGCTTCCAGCGTTTTTTTTACATTCGTTAAAACAAAAGTGTTTTGCGCATAATTTAAAAGCTCGTCTTTTGCGACACTGTCTTTTCTTAGTTTGTTAATCAATTCTTCATCGACATTTTCATCAAGTTGAAAGTCAAAAAGCAATTTATCTTTATTTGCGCCATCCAATTTTGAATAATAAATTCTATACAATACGCCGTTTGTAATGATTAAAAAAGGAACCTGTGTGCTTAAACAATAGCTCATTTTTTCATTTATCATTTTTACGTCATTTAATTGGTTGTTTAAGGGCTTGGCCTCTATAAGTATTTTTGGTGAACCGCCGATATAAAACGAATAATCAGGACGTTTGCCGGAAGAATCGCTCTCTTCAGGAATAACTTCATCAGGATTGGAGAAGTCCCATCCTAATGATTCAAAAAATGGACGAATTAAATAGTCTTTTGTTTGCGCTTCGTTAATGTCTTTATCCTTTAGCTTGCTGATGGTTTTAATTAATTTTTCAAGACTGTTTACCACGGATAACTCCTTTTCGTATTATTTCCTTTTTTTTAAGAAATGTCAATAGAGCTTTTCAAGCCCAGGATAATCGCACAGAATCATCTGCCGCCCCTTTGCCTTTGTCATAACGGAAAAAAGGCTCTACCCGGAAACGCGCAAGGGATAGGAGGGGCGCGTGTCCACCGCAGGTGGACACGCGTTCCCGAAGCGTGGCAGCCGAAGGCTGCCTTAGCGGAGGGAATGGAGCGAAGCGGAACCCCGGATAGCCCGGTTTCCGGCGCGGAGCGTTCTTTGCGCACAGCGCAAAGAAAGGAAATGCGCCCATATAAAAAATAATCGTAATAACCGTAATAACCGGTGTAATGTTAAATTGCCGGATGGCGGTTTCGAATGCCCCTTGATTTTAGTCCCGGTAAATTGCAAACTAGGCTATGGAAAAATCTGTTAATGCTTCTGCTTTTACCGGGCTTTACGAAACGGTGGCCCGGCTGCGGGGGGAGGGCGGCTGTCCCTGGGATCTGGAACAAACACCGGAGAGTCTGCGGGGGGACCTGATCGAGGAAACCTACGAGTGTATCGAGGCTATCGACGAAAAGGACCGCGGGCATATCAGGGAAGAACTGGGGGACCTTTTCCTGCTTGTGACTATGCTTTCTTACATGCACGAACAGGAAGGGCATTTTACCGTGGCCGAAGTGCTTGGGGGGATCACCGAAAAACTTATACGGCGCCATCCCCATGTATTCGCGGAGGCGAAGGTCAGGGACAGCGGCGAGGTGCTGCAAAACTGGGCGAAGATAAAGGTCGAACAGGAGGGCCGCCGGCCGAAGGACTCTGTGCTGGACGAGGTTTCACCGGCCCTGCCGCCCCTGGACCGGGCCTGGAAGCTCCAGAAAAAAGCCGCCAGGGCGGGCTTTGACTGGCCCGGCATTCAGGGGGTTTTTGGCAAACTTGAGGAAGAGCTTGCCGAAGTGAAGGCCGCCCTGCGGCAATGCCCGCCCTGCTCTTCCGGCGGCGCGGATGCCGGGGGGGACGCGGACGACAAAGGGGAGGCGGCGCGCCATGTCGAGGAAGAACTGGGCGATCTGCTTTTCTCGGCGGTAAACCTGTGCCGTTTTCTTAAGGTTGAGCCTTCGGTGGCCTTGCAGCGGACCAACGCTAAATTTGTCAGGCGTTTTAAATATGTGGAGCAGGAGATGAAAAAGGCGGGAACGGAAATGCTGGCCGGAAACCTGCCGTTGATGGACCGGTATTGGGAAGAGGCGAAGCAAAAAGTATAGCGCCTTTAGCCTGCTTCGATTAATCGCAATTGGCTTTAGACTCTAGGCTTTAGTTGGCCTCAAGGCGGGCGAAGATCAGCCCCTCTACTTCTTCCCTCGGTTTTTGCAGGGAAAATGAAACCTCGTCTTCCAGGAGTTTCAGGGCGGAGTCGTAGAGTTTCCGTTCGAGTATGGGCAGTTCTTTTACCTTGCTCCGGTGGTACAGGGACCGCACGATGGTGGCGATATCCGTGACGCTTCCCTTTTTAAGGAGATCCAGGTTCATCTGGTAACGCAGCTTCCAGTCCGAAGGGATGGGGTCGTAGTCTTCGCCTATCAGTTCCAGCGCCCGCTGCGCTTCGTCCCTGGGGACAATGGCCCGTATGCCTAATCCCTCCGCCTTGTCGATGGGGACCATGATGGTCATATCGGATACTTCGAGATAAATCACGTAATAGGGAATTTTCTCGTTTTTAAAAGCCTTTTCTTCGATGGCCTTGATTATTCCTACGCCCTGGCTGGGATAAACCACCTGCTGGTCCTTTTTAAAGGCCGGCGTGGGATTTGCCTCGTCACTCATTGGCAAATGATAGCACGGCAGGCGGAAAAAGTGAAGTAGCCCCGCCGCCTGGGCAGCAGTTTGATATTACGAAGATTTTTAAAAAACTTAGGCGCATTTCCGGCGCTTCGCGCCGGAAACCGGGCTTTGCGGGGTTCCGCTTCGCTCCATTCTTTGCGCCTGGCGGCGCAAAGAACGCTCCGCGCCCCTCCAATCCCTTGCGCG
>JAISAN010000004.1 GCA_031266635.1 Treponema sp.
GGCTATCGTGAAGCCTTTGACGGCATGAACCCTGAATTGATAGCCCGTTACACTGAACGGGACATCAAACGGCTTATGAACGATACGCGGATAATCCGTAACCGGCGGAAAATCGAATCGGCCATAGAGAACGCCCGCGCTTATCTGCGAATGATGGAAGGGCCTGTTTCCTTTTCAAAATGGCTGTGGAACTGGGTTGACGGGCAGCCGGTGATAAACCACTTTAAAACCATGGGGGAGCTTCCCGCCTTTACGCCCCTTTCGGAAGCGATTTCCGGGGAACTGAAAAAACGGGGCTTCTCTTTCGTGGGGCCTACGATTATTTACGCGTTTCTCCAGGCCACCGGGCTGGTAAACGATCACCTGGTGGATTGTTTCAGGCATCCGGATTTTACGGGTTAGCCCCGCCGCGTTACCGAATTGCAATCCCCAGCCCGCTCATGGCTTCCCGGAGCGGCTTCTCACTGGCGGGGGACAGGGGGGCCAGGGGCAGCCGCACCGGCCCGCCGGGGAGCCCCGCCCAGGTGACGGCAGTTTTTATCGGTATGGGGTTGGTTTCCACAAAGGCCGCTTTGGTCAGGGGGAGAAGCTCATAGTGAAGCTTCCGGGCCTCCGCAAAATTGCCCGTCAGCGCGGCCTGTGCCAGGGCCCTTACTTTGGCGGGGACCAGGTTTGAAATGACCGAAATCACGCCGTCTCCCCCCAGGGCGATGAGGGGCAGGGTAAAGGCGTCATCACCGGAAAGGACCATGAAGGGATTCCCCGCCGCCTCCCGGGGAACCGCGATCTCCTGAATCACGTCCCCCATCTGGTTGAGATCCCCGGAAGCTTCCTTGACGCCGGTAATGCCGGGGATGCGGGCCAGCCGTTTCATCAGGGGGGTGGAGATGTTTTTCCCCGTCCGGGAGGCGATATTGTAGATGACAATAGGAATTCCCACCGCCGCCACCGCCTCAAAATGGCGGAAGATCCCCTCGTCGTTGGGTTTGTTGTAATAGGGAGTTACCACCAGGGCGGCATCGGCCCCCAGGTCTTTTGCCCGCCGGGTGTATTTTACCGCGTATGCGGTTGAGTTGGACCCCGCGCCGATAATCACCGGCACGTTCCCCCCGGCTTCTTCCACCGCGATACGGATGAGCTTTTCCTCCTCATCCTCCTCCAGCGTCGGGGTTTCCCCGGTAGTTCCCAGGGGAACAATGCCGTCGATACCTTCCCGGATCTGAAAACGGACAAGTTCCCTGAAGCCGTCGTAATCAAGATCCCCGCTTTCCTTCATCGGGGTAATAAGCGCCGTAAACGCGCCCCGCAAATGTAACATAGGTCTCTCCTACATCCCGAGTATTTCCGTCAGCACATCGTCCATGGTAAAAACCCCCCGTTTCGGCGGCGTTCCCGGGGCGCTGAAACTTCCCCTGGACACCAGCCACTGGGCCGCCAGAACCGCTCCGGCGGCAAAACCTTCCCGGCCCCTGGCGGTGTGGCTGATCTCGATGGTATCCGCCGGGGAATCAAAGATCAGGGTGTGGATCCCCGGCGTCGAACCGAGCCGCAGGCTGGGGTAGTGGAGTTCCTCCGGGGCGGGGGGCCGGTTCAGGGTATCCCACACCGGTTTTTGTTTCCGCTTGACCCGTTCCAACACCCCCTCCACCAGGGTTTTGGCGGTTCCCGAGGGGCTGTCGGCCTTTTTGTTGTGATGGACCTCGTAACCGGCCACATCGTATTCCGGGAACGGATCGGCAAGCTTCGCCGCGTACCAGGCGATCCGGTAAAAGAGGTTCACCCCCAGGGAAAAATTCGAAGCCCAGAGCAGGGAGGAACCGGCGGCTTCCACCGCGGCTTTTACCTCATCCAGCCGGTCGTACCAGCCGGTGGTCCCCGTTACCACAGGTATCTTCCGTTTTGCCAGGGCCTTGAGATTGTCCGCCGCCGTATCGGGCCGGGTAAATTCAAAAGCCACATCGGCCTGCTCCAGATTTTTTACTTCCTCAATGGTTTTGTAAACCCAAATATCCGCCGGCGGTTCGGTCCCGGTGATCCGGGGGTCCACCACAGCGGTGATGATATGCCCCCCCTTCACGGCTTCTTCCCTGAGCATCTTTCCCATTTTTCCGTAGCCGATAAGGACGATATTCATGTTCCGCTCCGGTTTGAAAGTGTTCCCGGCGGAGGAAGGGCGTCAAAAAAATCCCCATGCAGGGCCCGCACCACATCATCCGCTTCGGTATCGTCAACAATAAAGCTGATATTCACCTTGCTGGCCCCCTGGGAGACCATCTGCACCGGCGCCCCCAGAATCTCACAGGTTCTGAAAGCCCGGGCCAGGATCTCCGATGAACGCCGCACATCCCCCACGATGGTAACAATGGCCTTCCCGGTTCGAATGTCCACGCTGGCTATCCGGCCCAGGTCTTTTTTCAGGGGCTCCAGGCTCCGGGGCGCGTCCAGGGTAAGGGAGATCGAAACCTCGCTGGTAGCCACCATGTCCACCGAAAGCTGATGCCGGGCGAAGACGGAAAACACCCCTTCCAGAAAGCCGTACTGCCCCAGCATCCGGGTGGAAACAATATCCACGAGGATAACATTTTTCCGGGAGGTGATGGCCCGGACGGGGCTGTTCTTTTTTTCCAGGGCCGCCACAATCCGGGTCCCCGGCGCGTCGATGTTATAGGAATTTTTTACCAGCACCGGGGTTTTAGTTTTCATGCAGGGCAGCATGGCCCGGGGATGCAGCACCTGGGCGCCGAAGTAGGCCAGTTCCGCCGCCTCGTCGTAGGTAACCGTTTCCACCGGTTTGGCGTTTTTCACGATCCGGGGGTCCGCGGTGAGAATCCCGTCCACATCCTTCCAGACCTGGACTTCCTCCGCCCCGCAGGCCGCGGCGATAATGGCGGCGGAAAGGTCCGAGCCCCCCCGCCCCAGGGTGGTGATGTTCCCCTCGCCGTCTTTGGCGATAAATCCCGTAATTACCGGGAGAATTCCCCGCTCGATCAGGGGCTTCAGGACCCCCGGAATACGTTCCCAACTGGCCTCGTCCGGTTCCGCGGCGGAAAAACAGGAATCCGACCGGAGCCCCGCGTCCCAGGCATCCAGGGCCTGCGCATTTATATGGATAGCATTGAAATAAGCCGCCACGATCCGTACCGAAAGCCGCTCCCCAAAGGATACGAGGTAATCTTTTGTCCGCCCCGTCAACTCCCTGATGAGGGAGATTCCCGTAAGGAGCTTCCGCAGTTCTTCCAGCAGGGGTTCAATTTCGTCCTGAACCGAAGCCCCCAGCCCCAGTTCCCTGATGGTCCCGCGATGGAGGTCTTCGATTTTCCCGGCGGCGGCCTGCCCCTTTGAAAGAGCCGTATCAGCAGCTTCGAGGATATGATCCGTGGTGTCCCCCATGGCGGAAAGCACCAGCGCGGGTTTCCGGTCCAGCCGGCCCTTGACAATATGGGCCACATGCCGGATCCGCTCCGCGTTAGCCACGGAACTCCCGCCGAATTTCATCACAATCATCAAAAACACCCCCGCCGGGCTGTTCAGAAACTGAAGTTTCTGAACAATTCCATTATAGACAGCGTATCAAAAAACAGGGGCTTATAAAACCC
>JAISAN010000040.1 GCA_031266635.1 Treponema sp.
CTTCCTACATCCTGACCACCATGGGGGAATACACCTCGCTGGATCAGATCCGCAATACGGTTATTTCCTACAAGGGCGGCGGCATGGGCGCTTCCGGCGCGGAACTGCCCCGGCAGGTGTACCTTCGGGACCTGGCCGACGTGATTGACGGCTACCGGGACGAAACCAGCACGGTCTACGTGAACGGCCAGCCTTCGGTCATGATGATGGTCCAGAAACAGAGCGGGAAAAATTCGGTGCAGACCGCCAAAGCCCTCCGGGAACGGCTTGAACGGATCGCCCGGGAAATTCCCCAGGACGTGAAGATCTCCGAGGTTTTTAACACCACCGACACGATAGAAAATTCCCTCAACGAGGTTACCTCCACCGCCGTTTCCGGGGCCCTGCTGGCGATACTGATCCTGTTCATCTTCCTCCGTTCAATCAAGCCGACCCTCATCATCGGGATCAGCATCCCCGTGTCGTTGATCGTTACGATCATGCTGATGTACTTCGCGGGCCTTACCCTGAACCTGATGACCATGGCGGGCCTGGTGCTGGGAATAGGAATGCTGGTGGACAACTCCATCGTGATCCTGGAAAATATTTACCATTACCGCGAAAAGGGCGCCAAACTGAACACCGCGGCGGTGCTGGGAACTTCGGAAATGCTCATCGCCATCACCGCCTCCACCCTGACCACGATCTGCGTATTCGCGCCCCTGGTGATGTTCCAGGGCCTCCTGGAAATGGCGGGCGAGATGTTCGCGGGCCTTGCCTTTACGGTGGTCATCAGCCTTACCATTTCACTGGTGGTGGCAATCTTCCTGGTTCCCGTGCTATCAAGCCACTACTTCCCCCTGGTAACGCGGAAACAGAAACCGCTGACCGGGTTCTTCGCCCCCATAGACCGGGTCTTTCAGAATTTTTTCACCTGGCTGGACGACGCCTACCGCAAGGCGGTGGACCGGGTGCTGCGGCACAAGATAATGGTTATCGGGGCGCTTCTCGTGCTTCTGATCGGAAGCATTGTGATGATCCCCCGGATAGGCTGGGTCTTTATGCCCGAGCAGGAGGCCGATTCGGTAACTATCAACGCCACCCTGCCTATGGGAACCCCGCTGCCGGAAACCGAGGCGGTGCTGCGCCAGCTTGAAGCCATCGTCCGGCGGGAAGTGCAGGGCTACGAACGGATCATGGTCAACTCCGGGGGCGGCGGGATGCTGCAGTCCGGTTCCAGTAACGCGGGATCGGTCAGAATCAACCTGGTCAAATTCGAAGACCGGATCGACAGCGCCGATGACATCAAAGCAAAAATGCGGGCCCACTTTAACGAATTCCCCGGCGTCTCTTTCTCCTTCAGCGGCGGCAGTTTTGGGGGCATGGGGAGCGGCTCTCCGGTGGACATCATCCTCAGAACCGATGATCTGGAAAAGGGGAAGGCCACGGCAGAACGGATCGCCGCCCTCCTTACGGAGCGGATACCCGAAGTCCGGGAACCCCAGGTGGATCTGAAAGACGGCCTCCCCCAGATTGAAATAGAACTGGACCGGGACCGGCTCTACGCCCTGGGGCTGAACACCTATACCGTGGGGAACGAGATCAAGGCCGCGGTGGACGGCATTACCGCCACCCGGTACAAGATAGACGGGACCAACTACGATGTGGTGCTGATCCTGGCCGAGGCGGACCGGAGTACCCGGCCGGCGCTGGATCATATCTTTGTGAACAGCCAAACCGCCGGACGGGTTCCCCTTTCCAGTTTTGCGTCCTATAAAGAAGGGACCGGCCCCATGACCATCAACCGGGAAAACCAGAGCCGGGTGATCCACGTTACCGCCGGGGCGGTTCCCGGCGCCAAACTCAACCAGCTTGAAGACAAGGTCCGGGCCTTAATCACTTCGGAAATCCCCGCGGAGGATGATCTGATCATCGAATTCGCCGGGGACAACGCGGAGATGATGAAGATGATGAGCCGGTTTGCCCTGATCCTTATTGTGGCGGCGTTCCTCGTATTCGGGGTTATGGCGAGCCTCTTTGAGTCCTTCCGGGACCCCTTCATCATCATCTTTACCATTCCCCTTTCGGTAATCGGCATTGTGGCGATTTACCTCATGACCGGAGACACCTTTAACATCCTTACCGCGGTGGGGCTCCTGGTGCTGGTGGGGGTTATCGTCAACAACGGTATCGTCCTGGTGGACTACACCAACCTGCTTCGCAAGCGGGGGCTTTCCCTCCACGACGCCTGTGTGGAAGCGGCGGGAAACCGGCTCAGGCCCATCCTTATGACCACCCTGACCACGATCCTGGGCCTGGTGCCTATGGCCTTTTTCCCCGGCGAGGGTTCGGAGATGGTAGCTCCCATCGGCAAAACCGTTCTGGGCGGTCTTTCCTTCGGCACCCTGATGACCCTGTTCCTTATGCCCGCGGTGTACGCGATTATGAATAAACGTTCCGAAGAACGGGACGCCAAAGCCGAAGCCCGGCGGGAACGGATCGCGGCGGGAATTTCCGCCCGAAGGGACCGGCAGGCCCGGCTCCGCCAGGAGGCCAAATAATGATCCGCATTGAAATTGTCGCCAACCACTCGGTGGAAGAAAACATTCTGGAAGCCCTGGCCAAAGAAAACGCGGGGAAATATTACACCAAATACCCCAGCGTGTTTGGAGTCGGTTCCGCGGGCCCCCGGATGGGGGACGCCATCTGGCCGGAGGAAAATTTCGCCCTGGTTATCTGGTGCGAAGATGAGGAGGCCCGGGCCATAAGCCGGGCGGTGGACGCCGTGAAGAAGCGGTTCCCCAATGAGGGGGTGAAAATATTCGGCCTTCCAGAAACGCTGCCGGAACAGGAAGGATCGGCCCGGCCCCCGGAGGCATAAGAAAAAATGAAAGTCCCCGCCCTTTGGAGCGGGGACTTTCATTCAGGGGGCTCATACCCTCAATACGAATTAAAGACCGACAGATACAGCCGTTCCAGAATATCCTTGAGTTTTTCCCCGTAGGCCCGGTCCGCCGCCCAGGTTCCGGCAAGTCCCTGGATCGCCGGGGAAGAGCCGTAGCGAACCCAGCGGTAGCGGGGATCTACCAGTTCCTGGTCGAGGGGGGTTTCGGTGGCATAGGCTTTCAGATGCTGAATATGGGCCCGGACTCCAATCCGGGGATCGGGAAATACCTCGCCGGGATGTCCGGGGCCGGTGGAGCCAAGGCCGCAAAAGTTGTTCATGTCCGGGGTTACCAGGCCGCCGTACCGGAGAAATCCCGTTTCCAGGCACATCTGGGCAAAGGCCACATCATGATTTACCCCTTCGGCGGCGGCTTCCGTCACATAATAATCCGCAAGCCTGTCCGTAAAGATCGTATCCGCCTCCGGGTTGCTGTTTCCGAGAAAACGGGCCAGTTGTTGCGGGGAAACCTTCCCTGTTCCCATAATATACTCAGGCGCGGACGGAACCGGCGGCCGCTCGGGAATATTTTCCTGCTTTTCCCTTTCAGGAGGCCCGCCGGCGCAGGAAAAAAAATACGCCGCGATAAAGAAAAACAGGGGAATTAACAACCCCGCCGCAAATTTCGGGCCCTTGGTCCGGCGGGGTATGAGACCCCCGCCACAACTAAAAAGCAGCTTATGGGGTGAGCTTTTTTTGCCGGACCAGGGGGCCGCGTTAACCGGGTTTTGGAAAAGGTGTCTTTTAAAAAAGGGATTCATTTTTTTTATATCGGTGAGGCGGTTCCAAAACTTCAGTTTTTGGAGGTTCCCTTAAAGCAAAACCGCAAACTGCCGCTATATATATGGTATGAAATATCTATGCGTATTGGCGGGCTTGCTTTTATCCGGCTGCCGCCTGGTGGATTCTGTTTATTCCCTGGAATTGCCGGACTTGCCCGCTTCCTGGGAGGACCTGCTGGGGCCTCCCCAATGGCGTGTTGAATGGATCAGTCCCGGCGGCAAAAAAGAAAGTCTGACAACGGTGAAGGGCCTTGAAATCAGTATGCCCCATACCTGGGCCAGCCCTGTTTCCGCCGGGCCTTTCTGGCCGGACGCGGGGATACGGCCCGGCCTGTTTTATCCCGCCGGGGCGATTTTCCCCTTTGACCTTAGCGGGAATACCCTGGCGCTTAGCTGGCGGGGCGGGGTGGACGCCGTTTTGTATTGGGAACTGGCCGCCGCCTGCGCGGCCCAGGCCGCGGATACGGATGAGGCAAGTATCCGAAGCGCCCTTCTCCGGCAGCCCCGGAATTTTGACTGGCCCCGGTTTCGGGAACTGTTGGACGATCCGTCCATCCCCGAAGAAGTCCGCCTCGATCCCTGGACGGTGGACTGGAAAACCACGGCGGCCCGGATCGTTTTGTCGGGATTTGACAAACGGCGTATTGTTCCCGAAGCGTGGGAAGAGACGCCCATCCCCGTCCCCGCCGGTTCATGGATTGGACTTTCCCCTTTTGCCCCGCCCCTGGTATTTGACGGGGATGAAACTCCGGTATTTCCCATCGGGTCAAAAACCGGTTCCTGGTTCTCCCCCGCGGGCGTACTCCGCTGTAATACGGAAACCTGGATTTTCATTAGTAAACAGTAAACGCATAAAGACGGATGCCGGATGACGCCTCCCCATGCCGGGGGTTTTACTGTAGGATACCGGTATGAGACTTTATCTGGGTTTGCCGCTCCTGTTTTGTTTGCTGGGTTCCTGCGTCCGCCGGCCGGAACCGGTTGACGGAAATGCCGCCGGGGCTGCCGCCGTGATGCCGCTGGCGGTGCTTCAGGCCGGTGAAAACCCTCTCTGGTTTGAACTTGCCGAAGACGGGCCCCGGCAGATCGGGTTTCCTGACGAGGCGGAACTTTCCCCCTTTACACCCTGGCCCCTGGCCCGGCATATCCGTTTTATTCTGCCCCGGGAAAACGAGCTGGTCATAGGGGTAAACCGGGACGGTTTTCTGCGCTGCGCTCCCTGGGCTCTTGCCGGTCCGGTTTCTGAAGAGCGCCGGGGCATCGCCCTGTACCGTACCGGGGAAAGCGCCTATTGGGGGCAATATACTCTGGCCGCCATTTTTCCCCATCAGGGGCAGGCCGCGGCCCTTCTCTACCGGGATGATTTTTTTGCTCAACCCGTTTCCCCCCTTCCCGCGCCCAGGGTTTTTGTTCTGAGCCCGGATTCCCCGGAACTTCAGGCCCCGGCGATTCCCGCCTTTGAGGAATTCCCCCCGGCGGAAGGCTGGGATCTGGACGCCCTGCATTTTACCCCCGGCGGGTACTGGTATTACCGGGCGGTTCGGAAAAACACGGAACGGCCGGAAATTGCGTATAGGAGAACAGAGGATTTGGACCGCAAAGGCGAGGCCGTTTCCCTGTCAGGTTTTCAGAATTCCGCCCTGCCGGAGCCTTTTACCGCCGCGCCGCCCCTGCTCCGCGCCGCGCTGGAGGCTTCCCTGGAGCCCGGGAGTTCCGCGGCGGTGGTTTCCCCGGCCTTTCCCGGCCCCCGGTGGTTTTTCGGCGGCGGAACCGCGGAAAAGGCCGGCCCTGAGATCGCTGGGTTTTACCGGGAGCCGGGGCCGGACTGTCCCGGCGTCGCCCTGGCGGTTCTTCCCGACGGCCGGGGGATTTTTTGCGCCGAGGGCGGCCCTGCCGGAGAAGCCGCCGCCGATACCGCCGTATCGCCCAGGCCGCTGTCCCTGCCGGCCCTGCCGCCGGGTTTTGTTTACACCGCCGCCGCCCTGTGCGGAAACACCTTGATCGCCGCCTGGGAAGAACAGGAAGAATACCGCATAGGGGCCGCGGGTTTTATGGCCGTCATTTTTTCATATGAGTAGGCACGTTCCCGGTATGCCCGGAAAAACAACACGCTACAGCTGCCCGAAATTCATCAGCACCTGGCGGAGCCGCTGTTCCAAAAGCGCAAAGGAAAAAAACTTGCGGCCCAGGGCGAAATTCCGCTCCGCCATCATTTCCGCGCTGCCGGGGTTGTCGATCAGCGCCCGGACAGTATCTACCGTGTTGGCGGTAACATAGTTCTCCATAATCACCACATCAAATTCCAGGGGTTCTATGTCCTGCTGAAAAATCGAATACCGGTTCACGAGGATCGGCTTTTTGAACCACAGGGCTTCCAGAAAAGCGTTGCCGAAACCTTCGTAGCTTGACGGATAGGTTACAAAATCGGCGTTCAGGTAACAGTCCCAGAGGCTGTATCGTTTCCGGCCGTCTTCGGTTTTTCCCCGTTCCCCGCCGATAATATCGGACTGAACAATCACATCCACCCCCATGAGGCTTGCGTATTCCATGGTCCGGATATAATAATCGGAACCCTCATCCCGTTCCTGGTGGCTGATAAGGAGTTTGGCTTTTTTGTCCTTGAGACGGCTTGCCAGCTCAATGGCGTGTTCAATTCCCTTTCGGGCCACAATACGGGTAGGCTGGAGCAGCAGGACTTCATCCGGCTTTATCCCCAGGTCTTTCCGCATGGACCGGGCGTACCCGTCCATCTCCGGCGGGGTCGTATCAAAATCGAACACATTGGGTATTATGGTGGAAGAAATGCCGCAACGGTAGGAAAGCTGCTGCCGGGCTTCGGAATTAATCACCACATGATTAATCGAATGGAGCCGGGGCGGGAAGCACATGGACAGGTAGTCTTCGATACAGTTGACGGAAAAACGCTGCCGCTCCCAGGAAAAATCATGGTGATGGGCGATGACGGGAATCCCCGTTTCGGCGATGAGTTCCGTCAGGGCAAGTCCCAGGGGGATATGCATGGGGATGGTCAGGGCGTTTTCGGTTATTAAAAGGTCGATGTTGAAATTCTTGATAAACTCATAAAGCCGCCGTTTAAGCCGGAACCGGACCGCCTGAATCTCCCCGGTGAATTTTTCGTTCCGCACATTCTTGCCGAAACAGCGTTCCTGAATGTCGAGGATCAAGTCATTCCCGAAAAACGCTTCTTCCACTACCATAGATTTTTCCGGGCTCCAGTCCGACATGCCGGAAAAAAAGAAACAATCGTAGCCCATTCTTTCCAGAACCTGCCGCCATTTGGCGGTTTCCAGGGACACCCCGTCGTTCCCCTGAAACCTGGTTGATACAAACCCAATCCGGTTAATCCGCGCCGTTCCTGTAAGGTACATGAGTTTATTATAAAACGTTTGAGGGAAATTGGCTATAGTGCGTACATTTTCCCCCTGCATCCGCGGTTGCCCCTAGAACCAGCGTACAAAAAAGGCTGTCCGGGGTCGCCGGACAGCCTGGAAATGCCCTTTTTGGGTACTGTTTAGAATGAGTACACTACCCGCAGGTTCAAAGCGTGGACTTTATAAGTCTCGTCTTTGCCAATCGTATGGTACTCATTCCGGTACTGGTACACCAGAGCGGCATAGGCGCTGCTGAAATTTACCCGTATCTGCGGTTCGACTACCAGACGTAGATAGGGGGACTCTTTATAATACTTGCCTTCGCCAAAATCCTGGGCGAATTCAAACGAGGCGCCGACATTCAGGAAATTGTCGAATAGATTGTAGTAAAAACTGGGCCGGGCATAGAATACGCTCCGCCGGGAATACGCATCGTAGCCAAGGCGGATCTGCGCTGTAAACATCTCCGGCGCATACTGCATATACAGCCAGTTTATCATCCAGAGGGCTTGTTCATCTTCGGTGCGGAGACCTTCCCACGAACCATTGGCCCAGATCTGAAACCCCGGCAGAGCCTTCTGTATCGCCCGCTCTTCAATACGGTAAATAAACTTGTCCCCCATGTCTTCATCAAACTCGCTGTCCAGCCGGTACGCCATACGCAGGGCGAAATAATCATGGGTGTAGGCAAGTCCCAATACAGTTTCCTTAAATATATCAAGTAATGTCTGGGGCTCCTGATAATAATAGGACTGCTGGTCGCTCATGTCGTTCAGTACGAAACCGAAATTCAGGCCGGGAACAATACCGGGTTTTATTTCCGTCCGTATGCCGATTTGGGTGTCCAATTCTTTCCACATTTCCGGGCCGCCAATTCCCCAGGCCGAATCGCCCAGTTTGCCAACGGAGAGTTTTAGCTGATCATTAAAAAAATCCCCATAAGCGAAGGCATAACCCCATTTGGGGATTCCCGAGTCCCTCCACTCGGTTTGTTCAAAGCGGACCTTCATCCCGGTGTTTCCGTTATCAAGCCACAGGTTCATCCTAAAACGTCCCTGGCTTTTGCCGCTTTTGTTGAACAGCCGCTGTTCCTCGTCGTCATCTTCGCTGTTGTGCACATAACCTTCGCCGCTGATGTCTCCGTCGCCTATCTGCCTTTGATACCAGAAAAAACCGGTTTTAATCTCGCCCGACACTTTTAGTTCCTGAGCGGCAAGAATACCGGCAGCAACAAACGTTATAACCAGCGCCGCAAAAAGCTTTTTCACGTATAATTCCTCCTCTAGCCTTTGGATACAAAAAACCGGGGCGGAAACCCGCGCCCGGTTCTGCGTGTATTGACGCTATTCTGCTTGGGTAAATCTAACCGACAGCATGGTCCTTGGGGGCACTCTGATAATACCTGACCTTCCGTCCGCGCTCAGTACGACAAGTTCCTCACGAAGACCTTTGTCCTTGTCGCTCATCACCTGCTCATCCGTTACCAGGGCATAGGCGCTGGCCGCTTGCCAGGGGAGTTTGACCTCAATCTCGCCCAGGTCGTCGGCGCCGCTGCCGCTGCGGTCACTGGGGGTAAAGATGATCAGGCTGAGGGATTTGCCGTCCATGGACTCGTAGGCCGATGCCTTGGGGGTGGAACTCCACCTGCCCGCATCGTTGACGCCGGTTGAACCGCCGGTATCGACGCCCCACTCGCTCCTGTTGAGTCTCGGGGTAATACCGGTAATATTCGAAATAGCTACCTGCCGGGTATCGGCGGCAAAGCGGGCATAGTGCCCCATCATATAGCCCCGGGGCAATATTTCGTGATTCACCGTACCGTATTCACCTTCGCCAATGATCCCGTAGAAACGTTTCAGGAACCAGTAGATATAGGCGCTTTCTTTGTTTATGCGGAAGCCCCGGTCAAGAATATTCGGCATGAACCACACCCAATTCCAGGTCGCCCGGAGCGGGTGGTTGGCTGCGGCATCGCTGGTGCTGTCGTTGTATTCGGTTTGCCAGACCTCCTTGGTGTCATCAGCGTCAAAGCCGTTTTGGTAAGCCTTGGCAACCGGGGCGACCGACGCATAGTGGTGCCGGGCCACTACATCGATATTTTTTCGTACTTCGGGGTCGTCCAGCAGGGGATCATAAAAAGCTATGGCGCCCATTGTTTCCGCGGTAATAATTTTTACGCGGTCAATCGGTTTCCCGCCGCCGTAACCCGGAATGCCTTCGGTATAGACCCCTACCTGTTTATGCCAATTATAGGACTGCGTGGCGTTCCACAGCATACCGTCATAAGCCACGCCGGCATCCGGTTCGTTCTGGATGGAAACGCCGTAAAGCGGCGCGCCCATCTCGTTGTGCCGGATAAGGAAATTCCTGAGATATTCGGCATACGCCTGGTACATATCCGTCCTCAAACTGCCGCCTACAAAAGCGTTGTTGGTTTTGAGTTCACGCGGCGCAGTCCAGGGAACGGCATACACATAGCCGCCGTACTGGTTTACCCGCTTAATGATGTCCCAATAAATATTGCCGTTGGTATTGGGGAGTCTGCCCGCTACGTGGTCTTCAAGGTTCGGGGCGAGCAATACCCGCAGCATATTCAGGCGGATTTTCCCCCTGGGGTTGAACGCGGCGTCAATATCCTGCATATCCACGAGTGCTTGGCCGGCATTGTCGTTTGCCCATACTACCTGGTTCATAGCGCCAACGCCGCGCACATACTGGTATTTGGTTGTAGGATCGATAGTGAGACTCGCTGCCGGCGCGGCGGTACTGCCCGCTTGAATCCTGAGCCGGGCGGGGGCGCTTGTGGCTGCGGTGTTTTTGTTCCGGGGCGCGTCCTCGTTGTTGTTGTTGACAACCACATAGTAGTACGTGTCACCGGTAGAGGCCGTTGGGGTGTAAGAGGTCCCGGTTGCGCCGGAAATCGCTGTGCCGCCGGTACTGACAAATGAACCGGCGCTGTACCACTGATAAGTTACCGTTCCCCCATCACTAATGGGGTTGATTTTTACGGTCAATGGATCGATTGCCGCTCCGGATTCATAGTTCCTGCTTACCGGCTGCAAGGTGATAAGCGGTTCTTCGGCGTTCATGGCGCCCAGAGGGTCGTCGGAAGGAGGCGTCATATCAACGGCAGCCTGGGGACAACCTGTTAGTAAAAATCCAAATATCAGCAAGACGCTGAATAATCCGGCCAAAAACTTGTTTTTCTGCATACTAAAACTCCTTGTACTCTTTTTTGAAGCGGAAAATTGTCCGCCGGCAATTTTCAAATCAAGGCCGGCGGGCATCGCTGTCCGCCGGCTGTACGGCGTCCCGGTTATGCCGGAACGCCGTTTTTTGATGCTTAGTCCTGGACCGTAATAACGATACGGTAGTAATACAATGTACCGATTTCGGCCTGTACCCGGACAAACAGATGGTTGGTATTGGCAATGACTGCGGTGGTGGTAAACTCACCGCTGGCATCGGGAGCGATAAAAGTTGGGTTAGTCGTGTTGCTCGTCGCTACCGCATAGCCGGTTATTGTGGCGTTGCTGCCTGTGGTAGGCGTTGCCTTGACTGTCAGGCCGGTCTGTCCGGCCTGCGTGCCGCTGATGGTTATAGCGCCCCGTAGTCCGGCTCCGGTTCCCACGTTCACCGCAGTGCCGCCCGTACCGATAGTACCGGCAGCCACGCTGCCAATGGTAACGCCCGAGAGACTAACCACATTGCTCTTAACATCGCTGACCAGTATTTTGTAGTACAGGGTTGTTGAAGAGTCCTGGGAAACCGACTTTACAAAGATGTAGTTCCCAACGGTAACACCGCCTGTGATAGGAGTGGTACCGCTAAAGGCGCTGTCGGCGGGAATAGTGGTTGCGTTGGCAGCCACTGCCCATGTCCGGACCGCGTTGGTTTGTGTGGCCGTGGTAGCGATGGAAGTGTTGTTGGGAGCCGCCGCGGAAATCGGAATCGTTGCCGTGCCGGTGTTATCAGTCCCGGCCCAGGGCGCGTTCTGCGGGGTTCCCAAAGCACTGGCCGCCACACCGCCCACCGTAATGGCGGTAAGCGTAGCGACATTGCTCTGAACTGTAATAACGATGCGGTAATAATACAATGCGCCGATTTCGGCCTCCACCCGGACAAACAGATGGTTGGTCGTAGCAATGGCTGCGGTGGTGGTAAAGGTCCCGTCAGAGCTGGGAGTAACAAAGGTGGGGTTATTCTGGTTACTCGCCACTACCGCATAACCGGTTATGGCAGCGTTGCTGCCCGCAAGCGGAGTTGCCACTATACGGGCGCCTATAGCGGCGCCAGCGCTGGGAATAGCTACAGCGCCCCGGGCGTTGGCCGCGACATTCACCGCAGTTCCACCGGCGCCATTCGTGCCGCCGAGTGTGGCCGTTACACCGCCAACGGTGACGCTTGACAGGGCAATCACATCGCTCTTAACATCGCTGACCAGTATCTTGTAGTACTGGCTTACCGTACCGTCGGATGAAACCGCCTTCACAAAGAGGTACTGGTCTTTGGCAAGGCCGCCCGCAACGGAGCCGATTCTAAAATCGCCGTCCGCGGGGATGGCGCTTGCGTTGGCGGCTTTCGCCCATGAAGCGACCACGCCGGTACTGCCGGTAACCGCCACGCTGGTCGCGGTGGGGCTGGCCTCGCGGGTCGGAATGATTACTGTACCGGTGTTATCGGTACCGGCCCAGAGCGCGTTCTGCGGGGTTCCCAAGGTGGCCGCTAAGCCGCCTACGGTGATGGCGGTAATATCCGCGTTGCTGCTCAAAACCGTGATGACGATGCGGTAATAATACAGTGTTCCGGTTTCGGCCTCCACCCGGACAAACAGATGCTGCCCGTTGGTAATGGCCGCGGTAGTGGTAAAGGCCCCGTCAGAGCCGGGAGTGCTAAAGGTGGGGTTGTTCTGGGTACTCGCCACTATCGCATAGCCGGTTATGGTAGCATTACTACCTGCGGTGGGCATCGCCTTGACGGCCAAACCGGTCTGCGCGGCAAGCGCGGGATTGATGGCTATAGCGCCGCGGAATGTAGCAGCTACGTTCACCGCAGTGCCGCCCGTACCGATATTGCTGACCGCTACACTGCCAATGGTAACGCTTGTCAGTGAGACATCGTTGTTCTTAACGTCGCTGACCAGTATCTTGTAATATTGGGTTGCCGAACCGTCCTGAGAGACCGCCTTTACAAAGAGGTACTGGTCTTTGGCAAGGCCGCCCGCAATGGGATTGGTATTGAAGTCGGCATCGGCAGGGATGGCGGTTGCGTTGGCGGCTTTCGCCCAGGATCCGGTTGCGCCGTTGACGGTGGTACCGCTGCCGGTACCGGTAACCACTATGTTGGTTTGATTGGGGCTGGCCTGGCCGGGCGGAACGATCACCGTACCGGTGTTCTCGGTACCGGCCCAGGGCGCGCTTTGCGGGGTTCCCAGTGAAGCATTTACACCGCCCACACTGATGACGCCAAGGGCGGCGCTGCTGTTCTGTACCCGAATGTATACCCGGTAGTAGTATATCTGCTGGAATTTATCCTCAACCCGAACAGCCAGATAGTTTGCGTTTGGGATAGCCGCCGTTCTGACATAAGCGCCATTACTATCGGGGTCAACCCAGGCTGTAGCGCTGGGGGCGCCGGAGCTTATCTGGTAACCCGTGACGGCAGCGCCGGTACTTGCGATGGGGCTTGCCTTAATAACCGCGTCTATCGCCGCTTCCGCGCTTGTGAGGGCTACGTCCCCGAAATTGACCGTGCCGGAATCGGCGCCGCCCTGGCCAATTACCTCTACCGTCTTGCCGCTGATGGTGAGGGTGATATGGTTGTAAATCCGTATGGTGGCCGCGTAATACTGGGTTACGGTTTCATCAAACGAAACACATTTAACCCACAGCACATCGCCCTCATCCATCTCGTAGCTTGATGCCTCGTAGAACATGGCGTTTTCATAACCATTTCCCCGCTTCACAAGCGCCGTTGTAACAGTCGCGTTCTCGTTGGCCGGAATCGCGGTTATCTGGGCAGGCGCGCTGAGGACGCTGTCAACCCACAGGGTTCCGGGAACCACCTGGGCTATGTCGGCATTCGGGTTGGCTATCCTCGCCGCGGACCCGTTCACCTCGAATCTGGTCAAGTCCGCTATTGTTCCTTCTGACTGGAGAGCCAGCCGCACCTTGTAGAAATTCCGTATTTTGCCGCTCTCCGACATGACGGTGATATACAGGGTGTTTTCTTTGGACAGACTGTAGAACCTGCCGGTTTTGTTCCATATAACCGGGGCCTCGCTGTTTGTCCCCTGGCCGTATTGGATTTTTGCGCCCTGGTGGGTGGTTGTTGCGCTTATCGTAACTTCTTCCAGGTTCGCCGCGTTGTCATAGGTAAAATGCCCATACGGCATTGAACTGATGTCAAAAGACGGGTCATTCCAATCTTCCTGTAGAACCGCTGGCGGTATCGTTCCTTCAACATCGTTCAGTGCGATACTTACCAGGCTGGCATCATCGCTGAAGACCGTTTCTTCCACTTCCTGCGGACAGCCAGCCAATGTCAATACGGCCATTGTCGCGAGAAGCAACATAAAGCCGTTCCAAAGGTTTTTCTTTCCCATAAAAGCCTCCTAAAAATCCTTGTCCATATATTTCCAAGATACGGACGGTAACACCGCCGTATTCCTGAGACCGAAACCATAGCGGACCAATGCCGGAGATTTTTTTGTGTTTTGTAAGAAATAAAGATACCTCGGGGCAAGCGCGAACCGGAGCCTCGATGGGGTATGGATACCCGCTTCCAATGAAAAAGGGCCCGATCGTGCCGGAACCCTGAATTTGAGAAATTAAGATTTAAAAGGTAATTATATTCTGGATTCGACGGGGGGGGGGGGGGGGGGCTAATTGTATATAGAATAAGGAATTACGTGCAGATCCTTGAACAGAGACAGACAAAACCTGAACATTAGCGAGGGAATTAGAACACATCGCCCGATCCAAGTCCATTATGTCCATTCGATACACCGCTCCTTTTACACAAAAAGTATATCACTGAAAATAAAAAAAATCCAAGAGTACGCAAGTTTTTTATGTTAGATTTTTACCCCATGTTTTTACTTGACATCTGCCGCCGGGTGTCGTGATAATTGATAGGGGAGAGATTCCGGCCGGTTCTCTCAGGACACCAAACAAATATCCAGCGAGGAGGAAAGTATGGAAAAAATGTGTGGTAAAAAAGGTGCGCCCGGCGCCGCCCTGGTCATTCTGGCGGTTTTTTTGGCGCTTTTTGCCGGATGCCGGGGTAAATCTTCCGGTCCGGTTGAGGGGGGCGGTCCCACGGGGAAGATCGTCATTTATACGTCCATGTACGAGGATATTATCGAAGATATGGACGCGGCCCTGGAAAAACAGTTCCCCAACTGCGATATTGAATTCTTTTACGGCGGTACGGGCGCCCTTCAGGCAAAAATCGCCGCCGAGCGGGATTCGGGCAGACTGGGCTGCGATATGCTCATGGTGGCGGAGCCTTCCTATTCGCTGGAACTTAAAGATTACGATATGCTCCACGCCTATAAGTCTCCCCAGGCTTCCGCGCTGGACTTTGACTATGATGCCGAGGGGTACTGGTATCCGGTGCGGATCTGCAATATGGTCCTTGCCTACAACCCGGAGAAATTCGCCAAAAACAGCATTCCCAACAGCCTCTACGATTTTGCCTACGATGCGGGTGTCCGGGGAGCCATTTCCATGAGCAACCCCCTGACTTCCGGGACCGCTATGGCCGCGGTAACCGCCCTGAAAGACGCCTACGGATACGAGTATTTTACCGCCCTGGGCCGGCAGAATGTGATGGTGGAATCCGGTTCCGTGGCCCTGACCAAGCTGGAAACCGGGGAATGTAAGGTGATCATGATCCTTGAGGAATCGGTGCTGAAAAAGCGGGAGGAGGAAGGGTCAAAACTTGAGGTAATCTATCCCACCGACGGAACCATCATCATCCCTTCCACGATTATGACGGTAAGCGAGGCATGGAGCGCCAACAAGAATACCGCCGCCGCCGAAATTATCACCGACTGGTTCCTCTCCCCCGAGGGGCAGGCCAACATCGTGGCCGGATGGATGCATTCCGCCCGGGCCGCTTTCCCCACCCTGCCGTATGACGGAATTCCCACCGCGGAGATCAAAGCCAACAACATGCCGGTGAACTGGGAAAACTGTTACCGCCAGCGGGAAGAGATCCGCACCAAATTTGAGGAAGCGGTAACGTCCAGAAGATGACGGAGCCCGGCCGGTAACGCAACGGACCGGAGTTTGCGAACCCTTGGTTCGGCGAAGCTCCGGTCCACGTTATCGAACAACTCTATTTTTGTTCCGGGAGCGCATAATGTCCGGTGAAATCGCGTTAAAAAAAGAAGGGTTTTATTTTGACGTAAAATGGCTGATCATCGCCGCGATTGGGCTTTTTTTGCTTGTTTTCCAGGTTTTCCCCCTGCTGTACCTGGTTTTCCGGGCCTTCTTTTCCAGCGGTACATTTTCCCTTGAAGCGTTCAAGCGGGTTTATTCCTATCCCCTCAACTGGGACGCCCTGACCAACACCCTGATCACCGGCGGCCTTTCCATGGTCTTCGGCGTCCTCATCGCCTTTCCCCTGGCGTGGCTGGTGGGGCGGACCAATTTATACGGCAAAAAATTTTTCCGCACCCTCTTTGTGATGACCTACATGGTTCCCCCCTATGTGGGGGCCATGGCCTGGCTCCGGCTCCTGAACCCCTCGGTGGGGAACCTGAACGTGTTCCTCAAAACCGTTTTGCATCTGGACCGGATGCCCTTTAACATCTATTCCGTCGGGGGCCTCGTGTGGGTGCTGACCACCTTTTATTACCCCTACGCCTTTATCACCATTTCCCGGGCCATGGAAAAAATGGACCCCTCGCTGGAAGAAGCCTCCCGGATCTCCGGGGCCTCTCCCCTGAAAACGCTTTTGACCATCACCATGCCCATGATGGCTCCCAGCATTGTGGCCGCCGCCCTTTTGGTCTTTGTTTCCGCCGCCTCCTGCTACGGCATCCCGTCGATCATCGGCGCCCCCGGCCAGATCCACACCGTTACCACCCGGATCATCGACTTTGTGTATATCGGCTCCCAGGACGGCCTCACCGACGCCACCACCCTGGCGGTGTTCCTGATGATCATCGCCAATATCGTGTTGTATGTGTCCACCTTTGTGGTGGGCCGCAAACAGTACATCACCGTGTCGGGCAAATCGACCCGGCCCAACATCGTAGACCTGGGCCGCTGGCGGCTGTTCTTTACAATCCTGGTGAGCGCCTTTGCCTTTGTCATCGTGATCCTGCCCTTCCTCACCGTGGCCGCCACTTCCGTAACGATCAACATGGGAAACCCCCTGCGGCCCGGCAACATCACCTTCCGTTACTGGGAGCGGATTTTTACCCGGAAGGCGATTCTCCAGTCCGGCTGGAACAGCCTGGTTTCCGGTTCCGCGGCGGCCACCGCGGGGATGGTGATTTCCTGCGTCATGGCCTACCTGCTGGTGCGGACCCGGGTGAAGGGCCGCCGGATTCCCGACTTCCTCATCACCGTGGGGAGCGGCACCCCCAGCGTGGTTATCGCCCTGGCCCTGATTATGACCATGTCCGGCCGCTTCGGCATCAACATTTACAATACCCTGACGATCATGATCATCGCCTATATGATTAAATACCTCCTTATGGGGATGCGGACCGTGGTGTCCGCCATGTCCCAGATTCACCCGTCCCTTGAGGAGGCTTCCCAGATTTCCGGGGCCCGGTGGCTGCGGGTTTTCAAGGACATTACGATCCCCCTGATCGCGCCGTCGGTGGTGGCGGGCTGGTTTTTGATCTTCATGCCCTCTTTTTATGAACTCACCATGTCCACCCTTTTGTATTCCACCAACACCAAAACCCTGGGCTATGAACTGTTTACCTACCAGACCTACCACAGCCAGCAGACCGCGTCGGCCCTGGCCACGGCGATTCTGATGTTGGTGATTCTGGTGAACTGGCTGCTGAACAAACTTACCGGCGGCGAATTTTCCATCTAGGCTGAGGAGGCCGTCATGTCTGTGGTTGTTATCGACAAGGTAAGCAAATCCTTTGACAGTGTGGAAGTCCTGAAAGAATTCGATCAGGTCTTTGACGATAAGGAATTTGTTACCCTCCTGGGGCCTTCGGGCTGCGGGAAAACCACCATGCTCAGGATGATCGCGGGGTTTGAAAAACCCAACTCCGGCGAGATTCGCATTGACGACCGGGTAGTCAGTTCCGCCAGGGTGTTTGTGCCGCCGGAAAAGCGGGGCATCGGCATGGTGTTCCAGAGCTACGCGGTGTGGCCCCACATGACGGTTTTTGACAACGTGGCCTACCCCCTGCGGATCGCCCGGCTGCCCAAAGCGGACATACAGCGAAAGGTGGCGGCCATACTCCAGACCGTCCATTTAAGCCAGTACGCCCGGCGGATACCCTCCCAGCTTTCCGGGGGCCAGCAGCAGCGGGTCGCCCTGGGCCGGGCCCTGGTGTCGGAACCCCGGCTGCTGCTGCTGGACGAGCCCCTTTCCAACCTGGACGCCAAGCTCCGGGAAAGCATGCGGTTCGAGATAAAAGAAATCCAGAAGGCCTTCGGCATTACCGTGGTTTACGTTACCCATGACCAGACCGAGGCGATGGCCATGTCTGACCGGATTTTCGTGATTAACCGGGGGATAGTCCAGCAGGTGGGAAGTCCCGCGGAGGTGTACCGCCGCCCCGCCAACCAGTTTGTCGCCGATTTTGTGGGGAAGGTGAATTTCCTCCGGGGCGCTGCCGGGTCCGGCCGCATCAATTTACGGGGCATGGATCAGTCGATTCCCTACGACGGAACCTGCGCCGGCGACGTGGTGGTGGCAGTGCGGCCGGAAAACATCAGCTTTGCCGCGGACGCGCCCGCGCCTGCGGGCCTGCGGGGAAAAATTACCGGCATGTTTTACCTGGGGGACATCAACGACTGCCGGGTGGACATTAACGGCGAAACCATCCGGGTTATCGCCGAAAGCGGCTCCTGGGATCAGTTCCGGGAAGGCCAGAATGTTTCCCTGAACTTGAAAGAATTTCTGGTGTACCCCGACACGGACGGGGAGGATCATACCCGGATTGTTACGTAAAATTGGCGCCTCCGATACGTTTGCTTCGCCCGCCATTGGCTGTGCGGGAACTGCTTGCCTTGCGGAAAAGCCCAACACAAAGTATAGTTGAAATACAGGAGCCGATTATGAACGAAATCGTATTACGGATTAATGACGAAATCAATCTTGATAAGGTAGTTTCTCTGCTCGCCCCTTACATTGA